>JARRNI010000485.1:0-4004 GCA_037385125.1 Pseudolabrys sp. | reverse complement strand
AGCAAAATCATAGCCGCCACTCGAAATGCAGCCCGGATCACGCTCTGTCATTCCCTTCGGCGCCGCTGCACGCACCGAAAAAATCGCTCTCCAAACCCGATTTTTCAGCATCCTGCTAGAGAGCGCCAGGTCGCCTTTGGCCCTTAGCGTCATTTCGCGGCGACGCAATAATTTGATTGCTATTGGAGCAAAGCGGACATGAGCCGGTAGGCAAAACCGACTGACTCGGTCGAGAATGACCCAACTGCGACACAACGGGGCAAAAACGGCGGGGCAATCAATTGCCCCGCAACTTGATATTCAATAGATCATCTAGAGCAGCGCGTTTTTGGAGATCTCTTGCCGTCCTTCATGATCACTTGGAAGTTCCCGCCGGGATCGGCGACGAGATCGAGTGGGTTAGAATTGCGGCGGATCAATATAGTAGCCGTTTTTGGCCGCAAAGACGGAACAGGAATGGGTATCGAGGAGGTATCCAGACGGGGATGCCGGCTCGGCACTGGCGAGTAAACGCGACGTTGGCCTTCATAGAGGGTTTTCAAGCTCCGCCGCCGGCTTTTTGATCTAAGTCAACGCGAAGGGGAGAAGACGGAACGCAGAATTATCAGTGCTGTAGTGTTTACATGAGAAAACTGAGGAGGAGTTTATGAGACTAGCATCAGCGCTGGGTGCGATACTTGGATTGGCGTTGCTGCCGAGTGCATCCATGCCGGCAAGCGCAAGTGTAGCCCCAGTGAAGCAAGCGGCCAGCGCGGCAGCTGACCACAGTCTGGTGATCCAAGTTGCAGGCCGTAAGGGCCGTGGCGCGAAAGCCGGTGGGGCTCACAGGGCTGGAAAGGTCAACAAGAACGTTGACATTAAAAGAAAATCCGGCGGGGCGCATGGCAAGGTCAAGGTCAACAAGAACGTCAACGTCAATGTCGATCGCAAAGGGCACGGGAATCGAGGTCTCTATCGCGGGCGGCACGTTTACACCGGCGGCACCTGGGCGCGCCCCGGCGCATACTGGTGGCCGAGGGGCGGTGCGGTTGCGGCTGGGGCTGCGCTGGGCTTCGTCAGCGCTGTAGCGGCGGCCTCATGGGCGGGTGCATCGCCTGGCCCGGAGTATTGCTGGTATTACACGGACCCGAGCCACAAGCAGGGCTTCTGGGATTATTGCCCGTAATGTGCTCGTTGGGTGAGCATAACTATGCCTCCCATGCTCCGGCATGGGAGGCTAATTTAATCAGGGCGCCATTTGCGCTTCTGATTTCGTGAACGGCTCCTCCACCGGCAGGTGAGTGCGATGAAAATGGGCGCTGCTTGTTGCAGTGCATGAGTCCGCTTCTGGCCTAGGCCGTGTGAAAATCGTTCAGTAAGCCCACACTGATCAGCCCCCATCGAGTGGTCCGGATTGAATGTTAGTTCAGAGTTGGACGTTCCGCTAGCGTGACTGGCGGAGCCGCTTCACGTAGCGAGGTCGGCCACGCGGCGAATGCTGGCACGAACACCTCCGGTGCTGGTGGTTTGTATCCGAGAGAGGCATGCGGGCGGATCGCGTTGTAGTGCCGCCGCCAGCTCTCGATGATGATCTGAGCCTCTCGCAGCGTGTAGAAGATTTCACCGTCTAGTAGTTCGTCGCGCAGGCGGGCATTAAAGCTTTCGACGAATCCGTTCTCCCAAGGGCTTCCGGGTGCGATGTATGCGGTCTTTGCGCCGACTGCTGTAATCCACTCCTGCACAGCCTTGGCCGCGAACTCCGGCCCGTTGTCCGACCGAATGTGGCCAGGCACGCCACGCAGGATGAAGAGATCAGACAGCACGTCGATGACGTCGACGGCCTTGAGCTTGCGGGCAACCCTGATCGCCAGGCATTCGTGGGTGAACTCGTCGATCACGTTGAGCATTCGATACTTCCGTCCTGTGCATTGATGTGGGTCAACTCTGTCCAAGATTTCTGCATGGCCGCGGTGGCGGCGCGGTGATGGGCATTATGATCAAAATCGCGGGCGGACAGCCATTGCATCGGGATGCTTGCCAGTGAAAGAGGCTACAATATTTGACGACCAGGAATTTCCCGCGCAGGCTCCAGCGCTTGCGAAAGCCCAAGTCGTTTTTTTGTGTTAACCTCGGAGCGCGGGACACCGTTCAGCTCCGCCGGGTCCGCCCGCATGGTCAAGTGGGCTGGCAGGGCGGCCAAGCTGGCCTTCAAGGCGCACCCTCAAATGCTCAGGCACGCCTGCGGCTATGCGCTGGCTAACAAGGGGCACGACACGCGGGCGCTGCAGGCGCACCTTGGGCACCGCAACATCCAGCACACCGTACGCTAGACCGAGCTGTCGCCAACGCGCTTTAAGGATTTCTGGCGAAGCTGATCGGTTGTTCCGAGGAGCCTTGGACGCCCACAAGCACGATTATCGGAGGTGTCGATGTTTTGGCATCCCATCACATAGAGTTTGAGCTACCTATCTCGGCTTTTGCGGTTGCTATTGGGAGTAAAGCGCACCGACTTCGAGATGGATACCGAAGGCGAGGCCGAGTTACTAGGCGGCTGGATCGACCACCACGTCGTCCTGAAATGGCGGTCGAGCAAGACCCGAAAGACGGAATATCGGACGACGACGTACTGGTGCGATGCGCGCAAGGGGAGGAACCTCGTCCGATATCAAAAGCGCCAACGTCGTCGTGTCGTCCGCCTGGAGATGCGATTCTACCGCGCGGCATCAGTGCGGCGTGCAGGCCTCAGCGACCTATCCGAATTACCGCACATCAATCTGCAGCATTTGTTCGACCACCACGTAAAGGCCATGCGGTTCACCGACAGATTCAAGATCAAGATGATGAGAGAGGCTGCGGCGAAGGAGAGGGAAACGGGTCGCGAGTACGGATGAAAGACGACGTAGCAGGCGGACACAACAGTTCATGGACAGATACCGGTCAAGGATTCCCCAACGCGTGCGCTACGTGCTGGAACAGATCGACGCACAGAATATGGGAGGAGGGCGAGGCACCGAGAACGTCAGTCTCGACTTCCTAAAGGTACCCGGCCTCGTGACGTGGCCTGCATTGAAATCAATGGGGAATTCGGGGAAAGGCGCAATGATTGATGGTCATTACGGTCGGCATGCCGCTTATGGATGATTGGCTGAGCCTGGCGCCGGCTGTTGTTCCTCGATTAAACGGAGGTTTGTCGGTGTAAGCATCGACTTGCCTCCTTCTGAAAATCCTTCCCGGACTCTCGCACCATATTCGGCGTTGAGAACTACATCCTCGCCCTGCCCAAAAAGTACGAATTGGATGTACTTGTCTTTGTTCCTGTGAACCATCAGCTTGTGAATATTTTGCCAGCCCTCCTTTCGAAGATTACCGGCCAACGTTCGGCGAACAGCATTCGTCACAATATCGACCAACTCGAGCCCAGCCTCGCTTTCGGCAGAAAAGCGAATATCCTTCAAAAGAAGCTTTAGATCCGTTCCCTCTCCGTCGCCTTCGCCCGAGCTGCGATAGCTCTTGTCATAGAACGAGTAGTCACCTTCCTGCAGACGCGGTACGGGCCTTCCCTTGGACATCGTTGCCAATGCGCCTTGAGCATAGTTCGACCACCAATTTTCCCATCTGGTTGCAGCTTGGGGGTCCTTTCCGTCTACGATCCAAGAGATCACACCGAGCTCGTGGGGCCTGCGTTGCGAAAAGTACATTGTCATGTGCCCCATAAGGCGATGGATTACTTCGAATGTCGTCAGAGCTTGCAGGTACAATGGGATCGACATGTCAAGAATTTCCTGACTGGCCTTTTGAACTTCGGGGCGTACTGACTCATGGAAATTACCGACCTTCGCCATCATCTCCTCGCCGTGCTTTTGCTTGTAGGCTTTTGCGCCCTCTTCGGAATGAAGGCCAAGGTCGAAGGCTGTGATTTTGAACAACACCTCGTTTCTTGCTAGCAGCGTGACTACCTCGTCGATTTGCTCTTCATTCAAAAGCCGTCCCTTGACCTCCCCATTTTCTTTGGGCAGGCGCGCTCT
>JARRNI010000484.1:0-4010 GCA_037385125.1 Pseudolabrys sp. | reverse complement strand
ATGAAGCAAAATCATAGCCGCCACTCGAAATGCAGCCCGGATCACGCTCTGTCATTCCCTTCGGCGCCGCTGCACGCACCGAAAAAATCGCTCTCCAAACCCGATTTTTCAGCATCCTGTTAGTCCGGCTTCTCGACAACGAAGACCAGAAATGGCCATAGGGGAACGCCAATGTGCTTTAGGAAAACCAGCCGTGCCCCCGCATCTTGTAAGATCGGCAGAACAGTCACTGCTCGACACCCCATTGAAAGCCAGGGAAAGCGCCAGGCGATGTCCTCGACCCGATCGGCAAGCCACCTGACGATTGGGTTTTGCGGTCTCGTCGAATGGGCGACACCGATGCGGCCGCCGGGCCTCGCTACCCGGTAAAGTTCCAAGGCTCCCTTCTTCGGGTCGTACAACGAACATAGGCTGTAAGTGGAAAGGACCACATCAAAGCCATTGTCGGCGAACGGCAGATGGACCATGTCGCCGGTCTGAAACGTCATGCGGTCTGTCAATCCCTGCCGGGTGGCCTTTTTCTGCGCTACCGCCAGCATGCCCTCGCTGAGATCGAACAGGGTTACCTTGCCCTTCGGTCCCACCTTCCTGGCCGCCATAAGAGCGGTCGTGCCCGTACCGGAGCCGCAGTCCAATACGGTATTACCATCCTGTACCGCCGCATCGACCAGAAGTCGTCGGCCCCTTTGGTCGGCACGTACAGTAATCAACGCGTGCTCGAAGTCATAATGCGCGGCGATGGAGTCATAAATGCCCCGCAGCTTCCCAAGGCCCAACGCACCGCGCACGAACGATGGCTGCCCTACCGATGCAGATTGAATAGGGTCCGCGTGCATGGCGATCCTCAATGCGCTGCTTCGAGCTGCGGAGCCGTCTTGCAGCCAAGCAGATACCAGGTTGTCATAGGTCCGAGTCCCTTGACCTCGATCTCGCCGCGCGGGGCGAAATCGTAGCGATCTGCTAGTCGCCGGAAAGTCTGCTCGGAGACCTGGATGCGTCCGGGCACGCTGGAGGCTTCCATGCGACTAGCTACGTTCACCGTGTCGCCCCACAAATCGTAGCCGAAACGCTTGTCGCCGATAACGCCGGCGACCACCGGACCGCTGCTGATACCGACCCGCAGCTGCACCTGGGCGTCGATCGGTGGGATCGACTGCGCGGCCGCGAGCATGTCGAGGGCGAGGTCGGCGACGGCGGCGGCATGATCGGTGCGCGGAGCGGGGACACCGCTTGCAACCATATAGGCATCGCCGATCGTCTTGATCTTCTCGACACCGTATTTTTCGACGAGAGCATCGAAAGCGGCAAATACCCGATCGAGGAACGCCACCACCTGCTCGGGCGCATGGTGCGCCGAGGTCGAAGTGAACCCGACGAGATCGGCGAACAGCACCGTGGCCTCGTCGAAGCGGTCGGCAAGGTTTGATTCGCCACGCTGCAAACGGTCAGCAATCGACTGCGGCAGAATTCGCACCAGCAGATTCCGATAGCGTCCGCGCTGCGCGTCAATCTCGCGCAGATTGGCGAAATCGAGCCGGCGCAGCCGCTCGATATGGTAGAGCGATGCCGCGCCGATGGCGTTGCCGATCGCCATGAAGAACGACAGCGTCAGAAACGGCAGGCTTTGCATTGGATGAGCAAATCCAATGATTACCAGGTAGAGGATGCTGCAGCCGATAGCCGCCACAATACCGTCCACGAAATCGAACGGAAGCAAGACATAGATTGCGACGATCACCAGCACGCCGCCGGCGACGTAGATGTCGGGAGTAACCAATTCAACGTTCCAGATAGCGTAAATCGCCGCGAAAAACACTGCCAGCATCGCCATAATCATCATGTGACGATCCCGGAAATAGGGCACGAAGCTGATGCCGACCAGCGCGCCAATCACCGTGATCTCGGTGCCATGGCCGAAGAAGATCAATGACCTGTCGTCGCTCGGGAAGAGGCGCAAATCCAACGGAATAACGACGAGCGTAATCGCGAAAACAAGCACAAGTACGGCACGCATGTATCGGATTTCTGTGGGACGCCGCGCCTCGCGGTAGGCGGTCTCTTGAGGTTGGCCAGAAAAGCGAAGAGTGTATGGGTTGAGTTTTCGCCATCCGGAATCGTTGAATTCGGCGACCGAGCTTTCGGCCTCAGCCGCCCGCGCTGCTAGAGCTTTCATTGTGTCGGTCCAAACAATCAATTGCTGCCCCACTGCGAATCGTTCGTCAATTCACTCCCTACGAAGTTAGCATACCGTCCGTGGGCGAACTGATCTATCCTGCAAAAGCAATTCTGGGATCGCGTCGAACACGAACTATTTAAGCACGGACGTCCGGAAATGGACCGTTGCTGTTGTTCGCCACGATGCAATGTGATGTCCGCAATGTGAAATGAGCGGACTCATAGCGGATGTCGCGTGGCCGTTCTCTTGTTTTTGGCGGCGAGAGCATATGGTGGACACTGAGCGGGCTTGGGGGAAGTTCTCGTAACAGCAATCTATAAATTCCTTCACTGCCGTGACCGCCTTGTCCCTTTTTTCGGGTCGCTAAAGCGGACATGCTCAACTAGTTAACTTACCGTCCTCACCACAGAGCTGCGGATCTTTCGGTGCGCACTTGGCGTCACCGTGCAGTCCGCTTCCGTTCCCGAAGAAGCTCATTCTGTTCCTGCAACATCGCGATGAGCTGATCGTTTTGCGCCCGCAGTTTTGGCAAAATGGACTTAACAAGTCTGGGTGGAGCGTCCTCCGGAAGGTTCGCCATCATTTTTTCCATGTGATTGGCCATCCAATGTGCCACTGCAGCACTTAGTCGATCGCGCGTTTCCTGTGGTAGACTCCGATAGACAATCAAGCCTCCGACTGCAGCCATGCCAACAGCGGTAAGTTTGTTCATACCAATCCTCCTGGTCCGGATTGCCGGGCCGCATTCTCGTGGCCGTCTAGCTCGGTGGCCACCGTTAGCAGTATCATCAATCAAGCCAGTGCCGGATGCGTCACCCGGATCATTCCCTCTAATGATGGGCAGATACCCGCAAGGGTTACATAAGCACCCACCACTGGGAAAAACGCGGCAACGACAAACACCCAGATAGCCAATACCTGACCGAACATTTGTATCGCGCCCTGGGTTTTGTGAGATGAAAAAAGAATAAAATAGCCTAGCACGATCCACATCGTGGCAGGGATAAGGCTGAAGAAAAAGCACATCGTGGCGCCTCACTTAGGCTTATCCAATGAGATCCCGTTTCTTTTCTAGAAATTCCTCACGATTGATTTCGCCGCGTGCAAAGCGTTCCTTAAGAAGGTCAAGGGCGTGGTCGCCGCGATGCCGGTGCATCATCCTGCCACGCATCATGAAAAACATCATTGCCATGCAAAATACGAAGAATAGAACAAAAACAATTGGCCCTAGCCACCAATGCGGCCAACCATAGCCACCACCCCACATGTGCCAGGGGCCTGGCCCATAATATCCTTGTGGGGGCTGCGGTCCGGTCGGCGGTTTGGTCTGCTGCGCAATTGCCAGCAAGGGATCCGCAAGCGCGAGCACCGTGAGGATTGGAAGCGTTCCGAGCTTCCTCAACATGAAACAACCTCCCTGTAGCCGCTCCTAAGCCATGCCACAACACGCGCATTGACATAGATCAAAGAGCGGCGTTGCGCCCGCAACGCGCACGGCCTTACCATTCAAGACGCGCTGCACGACAAATTCGCTTTCAGTCAATTGGGGATCGAGCACATGGAAACCAAAGCGCGTCCGTGCACCGGCGAGGTAAGCCGCGACATCTCCGCTGCTTGCCCTGGCCGTGATCTGGTACGCACGCGACGGTTCACTTTCGGGGGTGGTGCAGGCCACGCCGCGGCATTCTTCCGGCCTCAACCTGCTTGGGGAACGTTATGCGCGCGGCGAGATTAATCGTGACGAATACCTTGAGAAACGGCGTGATCTCCACGCCACGTGAGAGTCTGCCATCGAATGGAGCAGGCCCATGATGTGGAACTGGAACCCATTGCG
>JARRNI010000483.1:0-4015 GCA_037385125.1 Pseudolabrys sp. | reverse complement strand
ACGTCGGCGGCGCGCGAGAGCAGATTGGCCGTGGCGCCGGAGGCGATTTCCGACATGGTCTTGATCGAACAGGGCGCGATGACCATGCCGAGCGTGCGAAACGAGCCGCTCGAGCAGGCCGCGCCGATATCCTGGTTGGAATGCACGACGGATGCGAGCTTTTCGACATCGGCAACCTTGTAATCGGTCTCGCAGGCGAGCGTGACCTGCGCCGAGCGTGACATGACGAGATGGGTTTCGATGCCGGTGCCTTGCAACAACTCGAGCAGGCGCACGCCATAGATCGTCCCGGACGCGCCGCTGATTCCGATGACAAGTCTCGACTTAGGTTGCGCCTCACGGTCGAATTTCATGGACATTCTCCCATTTGGCCCATTTACCGCCGACTGCCTAGAGTGGTCAAGGACATGGCGGACTTCGGCATGCCCCCAGCAGGTGGCGTGGGAAATGCGACGGTCCCCGCAATTGACTTGCAGGAGCCGCTGCAGCCGACCGCAAGTGGTGCGATTCAAAAGTCCAGGCCGTGAGCGTTAGGGAAAGGCGCCGCGTGGCGTTATACGCAATCCGGCTGAACAATTCCTGATCATGGCCGAGCCTGTCTCGGCCATCTCGCCTAGGAGCCGGAGTTGCGGCGCAGAATGATGTTTACCACTCTTAGTGACATTACAAGCTCGTTGTCCTGGTTGTAGACCTCTATCTGCGAAGTTACGGCACGCGATCGGGCTTGGACCTGGACACAGCCGTCTTCAATATCGTCACGCGCAGAGACAACCTGTCTCCCGGCCGTACCGGTTTGTGCCAGCGCAATTCATCGAGGCCTGGGGAAACGAGGCTCGCATTGTGGCTCAGGTAATATTCGACGTAAAGCCGCATCATGAGGCCGGTCGTATGCCAGCCGCTCGCGATGATTCCGCCGAACGGCGTCAGTTTTGCGGCATCCGGGTCAGTATGAATGCGCTGAGGGTCGAAGCGCTTGCCGAATGAGACGATTTCGTCTTCCGCAACCTCGACACTGCCGAAGCTATGGACATCGCCCTCGATATAGTCCTCGAAATATCGATCATCGATCATCGATCGCGTTTGCGAAAGCCATGAGCCTTTCCGTTAGCGATGCGTGCCGCCGCGCAACCGTTCCTCTTTGAAGGATTGCTGGAATGCGGGCCTGGACGGGATTGGTCGAGTTCACTTGAGCCCATGTTTTGCGAGAAACGCCGTTGAAAGCCGATAACATTCCTCGGGTTTTTCGATCTGGATCAGATGGCCGGCGCCCTCTACGCAGCTATAGTCGTAACCGCCCTCGCGGCCGAGCGCCTGATTTGCCGCAGCGGTTGCCGGCGCGCCCTTCATTGCCGGATCTGCGCCGAACAGCTTGACCGGCCCGCCGAACTCCTTCGCCATGGGCCAAAGGTTCAGCGTCATCGCCTCCGCATAGATGCCGGCCTCGTTCTCCGGCGCGCAGGTGAGTACAAAGCCATCTCCGTCCGGACTCTCGCGCAACACGGATCGTGCCATCAATTCGTGCGCGCCCGGCACCCAGTTTCTGGTCGCGCGCGATTGCAGGTAATTATTCGTTAGCTCCTCGATTGAGCCGAACTTGCGTTGTCGGTTTTTGGCAAATTCGGTCAGACGTTTTTCGAATTTCTCCATGGCAACGTAAGTCGGATGGTCCGGCGGCGGGACATCCGGCGGATCGAACAGCAGCAGGGCATCCCAGCGCCACCCGATCTCGATCGCGTGTTTCATGGCGCTGCGGGCCGACATCGAATGAAAAATGCCGATCGTTTTCTTGGAGCCGAGCCGGGAGTCGATATCCTGGACAACGCGCTCGAGGTCACGGCTGAGCTGGGCATAAGTGTGATGCGGCGGATCCACCGGCACGTTCTGTCCGTGGTTGCGAAAATCAAAGATCATGAGATCGTACTCGTCGATCAAAAGACGCCAGTACGGGAAATAGGCGTCAGCCGCAAAGCCATTGCCGTGCGACAGCAGGCTGCGTGCCCCCTCGGGATTGCCGTGACGGCGTACGCGGATCTTGGCGCCATCTTCGAGATCGACATCGAAAACGAGGCTGGGGGCCGGAAGTTCGAAAATCACACTAGGTCTCCGCAGTTGTCGTTCGATAGGGCGGGCTGTATTGCGCGAGGTCGGCGGCGATCTGCTGATGGGGTTTAGATCTGCGTTGGGCGCTGTCGATAATCGTGCGTACGGTTACCGAGCGAAGCGTCGCCGAAGTGATACGATCGACTTCATGCAAGACGCGCGCGAGTTCGCTAACCAGCGTGTTGCCGGGTCGCAAATCCTGGTCTTCTTCCCTCGGCCATCCGGTCTCGAAAAGACAGATGATGTCGTAAAGCGTGAGGCGCTTTGCGTCGCCACAAAACGAAAAGCCGCCACCCGGACCGCGCGCGGAGCTGACGATCTTCGCCTTCGCAAGCGCATGCAGAATTCTAACGAGGTGGTTATGGGAGATGTGAAAGGTCTGCGCCAGTTCCTGGGCACGGATCTGCTCGTTGGGGCGGGATGCAAGCTCGATCACGGCCCAGATCGCATAGCGTGTCGCTTGCTGCAGTTTCATTCTGTCCAAGCCTGTCCAGGAGCATTCATCGCATCAAGACTCGCCGACCGCCATCTCAAGCTCGACGAAAGGGCCTGCCGACATCCCGTAGCTGCGCAGGAACGACATCAGCAGCTGGTCGTCCACGTCGATCACCGTGCGTACCGTTTGAACGCCGTTCTGCCGGAAGCGCGAAATCAGCTCCGTCATGAGGGCCGTGGCGAATTTTTGCAGGCGATGGTTCTCCTCGACTCCGATGGCGTAAAGCCAGCCGCATATCGGCGTGCGTACAGGCCATGAGCGGATTTCGCCCAGCGCATAGCCGACCAGGACTCCGGAGCTTCGGGCCACCAGTACAAACAAGGTCGAGCCTGCCGCTTTCTGGCGAAACAGATCGCGCCAGAAATCAGCGCGCGAATACCCTGCAACCTTCTCGTCAAGGTCGATGATCTCGGCGAGGTCCGATGCATCGGCGTCGGCCAAGACGAGACTTCGGCGCTCAGCGTTGCTCAACGCCACTGCGGCCTCTTGATCTTTCCGCCCTTGGGTCATTCCCGCGCTCATGTCGTGGCACCCATTCTGAAACGGAGGTTATCCGATGAGCCGATCGGAATAAAGTAATTATGATACGGGAATGCCTTTACTTCGTTTCGACGGCAATGCTACCTTGCGGGCGTTGTCGGGATGGCGGGCATGACGGCCCGTCAAAGCGGTTGCGTCGAGCGGGCGTGATCGACACCCGCGCCCTAGCGCTCGCGTGAGGCTACTGGTGTCACAGCTTCTCGGAACGTCGGTCCTGCGAAAAGAAGATCCCGCCCTGCTTTCGGGGCGTGGCCGCTATGCCGACGATCTGCCGACTCCGGCCGGAACGTTGCATGCCCATGCCGTGCGATCGAGCCACGCGCATGCCGACATCGTCGGCATCGATACTGCCGAGGCGCTAAAACGCCCCGGCGTATGGGCGGTGATCTCCGGCGAGGACGTCAAGAAGCTTTCCGATCCGTTCCTGATTGCGCTCAAGGCACCGGTGCATCAGTGGTCGCTCGCGGTCGGCCGGGTGCGCTATGTCGGCGAGCCGGTAGCCCTGGTCATTGCCGAAAACCGCTATCTCGCGGAGGACGCCGCCGATCTCGTGCGCATTGAATATCGCGAGCTGCCCGCGGTCGTCGATCCGCTTAAAGCATGCGAAAAATCCGCGCCCCTGCTGCATCCGGAAGCCAAGACCAACGAAATATCGGTCCGCGTTTTCTCGTATGGCGGCACCAAGGGCGCCTTCGAAAAAGCCGATCGGGTGGTCAAGCTGACCACGGAATATCCGCGGCTCTCCTATACGCCGATGGAATGCTATGTCGTGGTCGCGCAATACGATCCGACCGACGACAGCTACGATGTGCTGGCGAATTTCCAGGGTCCGTTCAGCACCCACCCGGTGATGGCACGCGCGGTGCGCGTTCCTGGCAC
>JARRNI010000482.1:0-7477 GCA_037385125.1 Pseudolabrys sp. | reverse complement strand
TGACCCGTTTGAGACATGCGCAGTCAAGAATTGCTGCTCCGCGAAGCGTGGATTTGAGCGCATTCTATCGGTCACAAATAAATCGCGCGTGCCCTGTGATTACGTCGCTACCGGGGGCTCGGTCGTCTCCAATAACGTGCCTATCAGATGACGCAATGCCTGATGCTCCGGCCCTTGATTCTTCGGCGCAAGAAAAGTGCTGAGTTCGATCAGGGACGGCCGCCCGCCAGACGCAGCGTTGGGTTCATGGGCGACCAGAATCTTACCTCTGCTATCCCGGCACAAATGCCAGCTGTCGCCATTGGGGCTCGAATATAGTTCTCGGCGTTCACTGCTCATGAAGGACAAACTCATCCCCACGGGTCGGAGTTCCACTCGTCGTGGCGGGCTGCCTCACGGGCAGAAAATCGCCCGTCGCGACTGCGGCCTCAGTCAAGAGTGACCCTCAAGAGACTTGTGTGGATTTGAATTGCTACTGCGCAAAATGAGCGTCCGAGCATATTCCGCCGGTAGGGATTTCCTGATTTAATCCACGAAATTATCGGATAGCGCAATCCACGGCTGCGGAATGATTTTTCGTGCGCGCAGCCAAGGCGCTACCACGCTCGCGCAATAGTTCGCAGACACAGGGACGGCCCAGCCCTAGATTCTCGGGCACCCCTATCAGGGAGTACACACAATGAAGGCGTATGCGATATTTGGCGTTGCAGCGGTCTGCGCCGTGTTGACTTCGTCCGGGACCGCGACCGCCCAGACGCCCATCCCACCATCCCTCACCACGCCGGACAAGGTCGAGACCCGGATCGGAACGCTTGACTTCAAAGACGGCGCGCCCACCGTTGCGACCGCAGAGAAGGTGTCCAACACGCTGGCTTTCACGACCGCGCTGGACGTGTTCAACAACAGCTTCCGCGGCGCCTCCGCCTACGCGATTCTCAAAGGCTTCAAGAGCATCGGTGCTGCGTTCAACGATGTGGTGGTCTTTTCGAAGCTGATGGACTCGAACTCGCTGTTCCTCACCGCTAACGCCGATACAGTCTATTACCTTTCGGTGGTGGACCTGACTAAAGGGCCGATGGTCATCGAGCAGCCGCCGCAGGGTCTCGGCACAATCAACGACATGTGGTTTTCCTGGGTCATCGATATCGGGCGCCCCGGGCCCGACCGCGGCCTCGGCGGCAAGTACCTGATCGTGCCGCCGGGCTACGACGGGCCATTGCCCGAGGGCGGCTATTTCATCGCGCATTCGAAGACCAATTACGTCCTCTATGCCGCACGCGCGTTCCTGGTGGACAACGATCCGAAGCCGGCCGTCGAGAACATCAAGGCCCATATGAAGATCTATCCTTATGTGCCGGGCAGCTGGGGCACCAGCATCGCCGAGGCGCTGACGGGCAAGGTAAGGCTCGCCGGGGAGCCGAAGATCCCCGCGACGAAGTTCATCGAGGCCAGCGGCAGGTCTTTCAACACGATCCCGCCGAACGACTACACGTTTTTCGAGATGATTAACGACAATGTCCAGCAGGAGCCGGCGACCAGCTACGACGTCGAGCTGGCCGGGCAGCTGGCCGCCATCGGAATCGTGAAGGGAAAGAAGTTCGAGCCGGATGCCCGGATGCGCAAGATCCTAACCGATGCGGCGGCGGTCGGCAATGCGGCCGGACGGATGCTGAACTGGCGCTACAGCGTGGCCCATCCGGACTGGGCCTACTATCCTGGCTCCCATTGGGGCAACATGCTGTTTGAAGGCGGCGCATTCTTCGAGACGCCGCCCCCCCTGTTCGAAAAGGGCATGTTCAAGCCGCTGCCGTCGACAGGAGCACGCACGCTCGATTCGCGTACGGCCTTCTACTACGCCTACACTCTCGACTCGCCGGGTATGATCATGCGCATTCCCGGCGTCGGCTCCCAGTATCTCATGGGATTTCTGGACAAGGACAGCAATCCATTCGACGGCGGCAAGACCTACAAGGTGACGCTGCCCAAGAATATTCCGGCGCGCGCGTTCTGGTCAATCACGGTCTATGACAACCAGAGCCGCTCGATGCTGCAGACGCCGCAGAAATATCCGCGTGCGGGCAGTCAGAGCTATCCGTCGCCCGCCGCCGAACCAGACGCCGACGGCTCCACGACCATCTGGTTCGGTCCGAAACGGCCAGACGGGGTGAAGCGCGGTAACTGGATCCAGACCATGCCGGGCAAGGGCTGGTTCACCATTCTGCGTCTGTACAGCCCGCTGCCGTCGTTCTTTGACAAAAGCTGGCAGCCGAGTGAGATCGCGCTGGTCCGTTGAGGTTGCAGCGGAGCGGCAGCACATGCCGCTCCGCTCCATTGCGAACGATGTCGAGTTCTGGCCGAGGTCGTGTGAAAAGGTTTCTGAACGCCATTCATACGCAATATTGATTCAACCGGAATGCATTTTCCGCATGAAGGATTCGCTGCGGCTGCCAATTTGATTCTTTTGTTGCGCACCAACAGGCGTTTGCAACGTTTTCACACAGGCTGGGCCCAAGGCAGTCATCACATTTTGCACTGCAAATGTCTGCTTTTTGGGTGAATGGCGGACATCGGTCCCCTACCGCCGACTTCCTCAGTAGCGCATCACCGCAAAAACAAGAGCCACCAGCGATACCGCTACAACCAAATACTTTTCAAAGTCGCTGTCGTAGTCGCCATGCGAAATTACTAACTGCCGGGTCCTTTCGCGCCAAAAGTAACGTGGGGAGCAACGCAGGGCGGGGTAAGGCACTCAATGAGCATTTTTAAATGATTACGCTTTTTCGGCGGCACCCGCACGCGCCCTGAGCCGACACTCAGAAAAGCCTAAAAATAGGGACTTTTGCGATTACGGGATCGCCCGGACGGCCCGCGAAACCGGACCTCGAACTAATGCACCCAGTCGGCGGCGCCCAGCCGATGATTACGCCCGGTCCAACTTGCTGCCGGGCCGGTTTTCGCCAACGCCGCCTATGGTCTGGCGGGCCGACGCTCGATCAAGCCGCGATGGGCCGCCCGATCTTCTTGGATATTGCGACTAAATGCGCCAACGGTCGCCCCGGGGCGTGGCCGAGGTACCGCCGGGCGTGATCGCGCACGGGCTGGCGTGGGAGTCTTACGTGCGCGACGAATTCAACACGTCGCCGTGGCCATGCTGTCGCGTTTTCACGCAAGCGCCCCATGCGGATTAAAACCTTGTCGCTGACCAGCTTGAAGGAAAAGCTGATCAAGATCGGCGCGAAGGTCATCAGCCACGGCCACTATGTCGCATTCCAGATGGCCGAGGTCGCCATGCCACGGCAAATGCTTCAGGAGATTTCGCGGCTCATCGCGGAACAACGGCCGCCGCCACCACCGACGTGAGACATTCGATGGTCATGCGTCCAATGGCAACTGACGGGAGGAGTGCGCCGAAATGCCAAGAAAAAGAAGCCGGATCAGGGTGCCCGTCTGCCGTCCGGGCGCGTGGAATGGCGGGGGCGGTCGGCATCGCGCGCCGGCCTTGCCGAAAGGCCGGCAAAGCGCGAAGACTCACGCCAGATCGGGAGCCACCTGGGGGAATCTCGGCTATGATCAGCTTTACTGGGGGACAGACGGTCGGGCGCGACGCTGGGGTCCCTCAAGGGGCGGACGGCCGCCGTCGGCACCGTCCTGACCTACAATTTCCAGATCGGCATACTGCCTGTCTCGGCGCGCTGAAATATTTCCACGAGTTCGATGTCACGAACCGGCTGCAGGCCGACGTCAGGGTTCTGGACCGTCTCTCTGCCTTCGTGGGTGGCCCAGAAATGCGGACTTGCGCGTGCAAAGCAAAAAGCTTCCAGCCCACGTCGCGCCGGGAAATACCGTCAGGCGCCGCGATCGGTTGATGAGCAGCGCCGGCGCGCTGGCCGCGCGGTTTGCCGGCGTGATCGGCCTTCCCGTCCTGACCGCCAATGCGTTTTCCAGTACCCCCGCCCTGGCCGACACCAAGCCGAACATTGTCGTCATTCTGACAGACGACCAGGGCTGGAAGGACGTCGGCTATCATGGCTCCGATATCAAGACGCCACACATTGACAGGCTCGCCGCCGAAGGGGTGCGAATGCAACGGTTCTATGCGCAGGCCATGTGCTCGCCTACGCGTGCAGCGTTGATGACCGGCCGCTATCCGCTGCGCTTCGGCTTCCAGACCGGGGTGGTGCCGGGCGCGGGCACCTACGGCCTGCCGGCGGATGAGTATCTTCTGCCCGAGATGCTGAGAGATGCGGGTTATCAGACCGCCATGGTCGGCAAGTGGCATCTCGGCCACGCCAAGCCCGAATACTGGCCGATGCAGCGAGGCTTTGACTCCTTCTATGGCGCCTTGGTCGGCGAGATCGACCACTTCAAGCATTCCTCGCACGGCGTGCCGGATTGGTACCGCAACAACAAGCCTATCAAGGAAGAGGGTTTCGACAACGTACTTTTCAATGATGAGGCGGCACGGGTCATCGAAGGGCACGATGGCGCCAAGCCCCTGTTTCTCTATCTGGCCTACACTGCACCGCATACGCCGTTTCAGGCGCCGCAGGAGTATCTCGACCGATACAGACACATAAAGGACGAGAATCGCCGCGCCTATGCGGCCATGATATCCGTCGTCGACGACGGCATCGGCAAGGTGGTTGCCGCACTGAAGAAGAAGGGAATGGACAGCAACACGCTCGTCATCTTCCAGAGTGACAATGGCGGTGTCACGAATGCCATGTTCACCGGCGACACCCCGGTTACCGGCCCGCTGCCCGCCGACAATGGCCCTTGTCGCGGCGGAAAGGGCACCTTGTACGAGGGCGGGACACTGGTGCCGACGCTGGCGTGGTGGCCCGGCAGGATCAAGCCGGGCTCGGTCGACGGGCTGATGCATGTCGTCGATCTGTATCCCACGCTCGCCGGGCTCGCCGGCGTAGAGCTGGTCAAGAACAAGCCGCTTGACGGGCTGGACATCTGGTCGAGCTTAAGCGAAGGCAAGCCATCGCCGCGCAACGAGATCGTCTACAATGTCGATCCCTTTGCCGGCGCAGTGCGTGAGGGCGACTGGAAACTTGTGTGGAAGGCGGCGCTGCCGCAGAAGATCGAGCTGTTCGATCTTGGCAAGGATCCCTCGGAAACGACCGATCTCTCTAGCGGCAACGCGGACAAGGTCACGAGGCTGCAGGCGCGCATCAGCGAGCTGGCTATGGCGATGACGCCGCCGCTGTTGCTCAGGGAAGCGGTGCGCCTGACCTACCTGGAGCCGGTGCCGGACATCGGCAATCCGGAGGCCCTGTTCGGCCTTGGCGACTGACCGACAGGTGCCGGATCGGACATGAGCGCGCCAGCCGACAAAATGGTCTGGATACCCGGGGGCGCGTTCCTCATGGGCTCCGCCGCTCTGCGCCACACTAGGTTTCGCGGTGCTTGCGGCAACAATGGCAAAGAAGACAAGCGATATACGCAGGGCCGAACCCCAGATGGTATTCATCAGGTTCTTACTCCATTTCAATCGCGCCCCACTTCATTGACGAAAGGCCACCAACTACGCAAAGGCCTGCTCGCCCGAGATTGACATTTGATGCAGATCATTCTTGATGGGCAGATTCCCGGTGCCTCAGCTGCAAAGCATTCAGCGCAGACTTCGCCTCCATATGAAGTGCTGTCATCACCGCGCTTTGGGAATCCGCGGCCCTGGACGCGAAGCGCGCAATTGGGGGGCGTAACCCGTAGGTTGGCAGGCCTTTGAATATGGGGGCCACTGCGAGCAATGACAGCGCTAGCGAGATGAAGATTAGCATAAGATTGTCATAGTGGCGCATAAAAGCCTCCCTCGGGGCGCCAAGCCTCAGCTTGGGCGATGGGTATTACCGCGAGACAGGTGTTGAGTTGAGCGGGCTCAGCGGATTCGGGTCTTGGCCGATCGCGGGCTGATAGCAGACTAACCTGACGGCCCAGGAACCCGCGATGAAGACAAACGCGGCTAGGGAGATCGTGATGGTGCGGGTCATGATACGTTTCCTCCCGTCTGCTCCCTACGATGCGATATTTGCCCGACAATTCAGATTACCGCGTCGCCCCATATCGATCTCACGTTGTGAGCGCGGAGGTCCCGGGCATGCCGCAACATTACTTGGCGACTGCCAACTTTTATCCGCGAGCGATGGGGTTGCGGCGACCTCTTGCGCTGCCACGGTCGCCACTCTGTTGCCTGGAGTACTATTTCAGCGCCCAAATCTACATTGATCCAAGCACCCGCATTGGTTCTCAGGCATGGAAATTCAAGAGTTGAAATCTTCCCGTCTTCCACTATACGCAGCTCAAGTTCCTGATTGGATGGCGCAGTCGAAATGAGACGCCATTTGCTCGAGCGTATGCTCAAGGAACAATTCTTAATTGCATTGCTCGCGATCTTGAGTCTATGCTCTACCTGCATTGGAAGGCGTCTTTCCACTTTTACAAAAGGACCTTGCCGCGGATTTGAACCAACAGACTTCATCGCACACTCCTTTCAATTCGTATCAAGAGGTTTAGACGACCCTTTGAAATTGCCCGATATTATTTCGGCGCGCCTCCGTTGCTCTCGCTCGCTGCAAGCCTGTCCTTGAATTCGCGCAGCATGTTCTCGATCATCAGGCGTTTCGGCCAGTCCAGTTCTGTTTGCAATATGTCCCGGAAGCGCTCGATATTGAGACGCACGATCTCGATCTCTTCCATGGCCAGACCTCCGCTTAGGAATTCATCGAGGAAACTTGCGCGTTGCCCGTACTTGACGCTGTAAAGTGAGCATTTATTGCGATGGCACTAACAGCGATCGCGATAACGAGGGATATCAAGACGACCTTGAGATTGGTGATATGGGCTGCGGTCCAAAGAGGGTTGCTCATGATGTTGCCTCCCAATTCGAAGCTTGCGACAGCGGCAAATAACGGCTTGCCTTCAGTAAAGACCTCGCAGGTTGTTAGCATTTGCCACCGTAGTTCGAGCTCTAGCGCGGACTGATTGCTTGCGCCTGGCTTTATTTGACACGTAAGCTGAGGAGACCGGCAGCACGATCACCTTTGCGCCAATCTTCACGCGGCTGTAGAGGTCGATAATGTTGCTGTTGGTAAGGCGGATGCAGCCGCTCGACATATGCTTGCCAATCGACGAGGGATTGTTGGTGCCGTGAATGCGGTATTCGGTGCCGCCGATATAAAGCGCTCGCGCGCCGAGCGGGTTCCCGGGGCCGCCCGCCATCATGCGGGGCAGATACGGTTGCCGCGCGATCATCTCCGGCGGCGGATACCAATCCGGCCACTCGGTCTTGCGTACGATCGTCTTCACGCCCGACCAGGTGTAGCCCTTGCGGCCGACGCCAATGCCGTAGCGGACTGCCTCCCCATTACCGAGTATATAGTATAGCAAGGTGTGCGGCGTATCGACGACTATGGTGCCAGGCGTTTCGCGCGTTGAGTACTTGACAATCTGGCGCTGCAAACGGGCTGAG
>JARRNI010000481.1:0-4096 GCA_037385125.1 Pseudolabrys sp. | reverse complement strand
TGCGGCGCTGTTCGTCGGTTTCATCGATACGCTCGGCCGCTCCTATCTGCCCGACCTCATGCGCATGGTGCTGAGCACGGAGTCGGCGGCCACCGCGGCGCCGGCGCTCTCCTCCATGCTGATCTACCTGCTGATGGCGGTCGTGCTGATCGTGAAGCCGGAGGGCCTGTTTTCGGCGGGCGCAAAATGAACAAGGCGGCGGGCCTGCGCAACCTGTTCGCCGCTGCGCTGCTGGCGGCGCTCGTGTTGCTGCCGGTTTACGTGCATGTGTCCGACGACCAATTCGCCCTCACGCTGTTCACCCGCATCATCATCCTGGCGCTGGCGGCGGTCAGCCTCAATCTGATCCTTGGCTATGGCGGCATGATGAGCTTCGGCCACGCCGCCTATCTCGGCATCGGCGGCTATGCGGTCGGCATGCTGGCCTTCGAGCACGTCTATTCCGGCTTCGTGCAGTGGCCGGTGGCGCTCGCGGCTAGCGCGCTGTTCGCCCTCGTGATCGGCGCGCTGTCTCTGCGCACGCGCGGCGTCTATTTCATCATGATCACGCTGGCGTTCGCGCAGATGGCCTATTACGTCATCGCCGGCATCGCCCGCTACGGCGGTGACGACGGGCTCACCATCTACAAGCGTAGCCAGTTCTTCTGGCCCATCGACCTCAACGACAAGACGCAATTCTATTACATTTGCCTCGCGCTGCTCTATGTCACGCTCTACGCGGTGTGGCGGCTGGTCAATTCGCGCTTCGGCATGGCGATCCAGGGCGCCCGCTCCAACGAGACGCGCATGCGCGCCATCGGTTTCCCCACCTATCGCTACCGGCTCACCTGCTTCGTCGTCGCCGGTACGCTGTGCGGGCTGGCCGGCGCGCTGCTCGCCAACAATGCCGATTTCGTCAGCCCGTCGATGATGTATTGGACCCGCTCCGGTGACCTCATCATCATGGTGGTGCTGGGCGGCATGGGCTCACCGATCGGCGCCGTTTTCGGCGCGGTGGCGCTCCTGGTGCTAGAGGAGCTGTTGTCCGGCATCACCGAATACTGGCAGATCATCCTCGGGCCGCTGTTGCTGCTGGTGGTGCTGTTCGCGCGCGGTGGCATCGACGGGCTGCTGCTCTCGTTCGGACGCAGGGTGTGGCCATGAGCGCGCTGTTGCAGGTGCAGGGGCTGGCCAAGCGCTTCGGCGGCATCGTCGCCAGCGACGATCTCGCGCTCGACGTGGCGCCGGGCGAGCTGCACGCGGTGATCGGGCCGAACGGTGCCGGCAAGACCACCCTGATCGCCCAGCTTTCCGGCCAGCTCAGGCCCGATTCCGGCCGCATCCATTTTTCCGGCACCGACATCACCGCGCTGCCGGTGCACAAGCGCAGCGCGCTCGGCCTCGCGCGCTCTTTCCAGATCACCTCGCTGTTTCTCGATTTCAGCGCGCTCGACAATGTGGCGCTGGCGGTGCAGGCACATGCCGGCCATTCGTTCCGCTTCTGGCGCGACGCACGCGCCGAGGAAGAGCTGCGCACACCGGCGCGGGCCGCGCTCGAGCGGGTGGGTCTCGGCGGCCGCGCGGCCTGGTCGGCCTCCGCGCTCAGCCACGGCGAGCACCGCCTGCTCGAGCTGGCGATGGCGTTGGCCGGTGCGCCGCGCATGCTGCTGCTCGACGAGCCGATGGCCGGCCTCGGCCCCGAGGAATCCGCGCGCATGGTGACCATGCTGCGCGAGCTGAAAAAAGAGCTCACCATCCTGCTAGTCGAGCACGACATGGAGGCAGTATTCGCGCTCGCCGACCGCATTACCGTCTTGGTCTACGGCCGGGTGATCGCCTCCGGCGCGCCGGACGAAATCCGCGCCAACGACGCGGTGCGCGAGGCCTATCTCGGCGAGGAGGAGGAGGCGCCTCATGGCTGATCCCGTCCTCCAGGTCGAGGCGATCGAGACCTGCTATGGCCTCAGCCAAGTCCTGTTCGGCGTGTCGCTGTCGATCGCGCCCGGCGAGATGGTGACGCTGATGGGCCGCAACGGCATGGGCAAGACCACCACCGTGCGCTCGATCATGGGGCTGACGCCGGCGCGCGCCGGCACGATCCGTTTCGACGGCAGGGACATCCGCGCGCTCCAGCCCTATAAGGTCGCCAAACTCGGCATCGGCCTGGTGCCGGAGGGCCGGCAGATCTTCCCCAATCTCACGGTGCGCGAGAACCTAGCCGCCACCGCGGTGGCGCGCGGCGGCGGCGCCTGGACGCTGCGCTCGGTCTACGAGCTGTTCCCGCGCCTTGCCGAGCGCGCCGGCAGCATGGGCAATCAGCTTTCCGGCGGCGAGCAGCAGATGTTGGCCATCGGCCGCGCGCTGATGACCAATCCGCGCCTCCTGATCCTCGACGAGGCGACCGAGGGGCTGGCGCCGCTGATCCGCGCCGAGATCTGGCGCTGCCTGGCGCGGCTGAAACAGACCGGCCTGTCGATCCTGGTGATCGACAAGAACGTCAACGCGCTCATGCGGGTGGCCGACCGCCATTTCCTCATCGAGCGCGGCAAGGTGGTGTGGTCGGGCGCTTCCGCCGAGCTGGCGGCGGCGACGGACGTGCAGCACCGGTATTTGGGGGTTTGAGTGAGCCGAAGCCGAGCGGCGAACTCTCTTTCCCTCTCCCCTCGAGGGAGGGGGTATAGTGATAGCTAGGAAAGTAGGCCACTTGCGGGGCTGACAAACACTCTCTCATTGTCTGAGTTTAGGCGTGGTGTTCGACCGGGAGCCCGTCCGGCGCCACATCAATCTCGAAGTCGGCTGCATAGTGATAGCCATGAAAGTAGGCCACTCCGAAAATGAGATTTGGCCCAAGAGCTTTCGAAGCCCATTTCTATTTGGCACCTCGCGCCGGTCCGCTAACTATATGAGGTTTTAATTTTTAATAAGCGGCCTATTTTTTTGTAATGCCTTGGTATTCTGGGCCGCGCTGTTGCGCTGGCGCTCCCGTGCACCTAGTGAATAAACAATCAAATTAAATTCTCGGGCCGCTTCTAGAACATCATTTTTGTAGGGCAGACCAAAAACCCGAAGCCAAACAAGAGAGTCATAGAATGGGATATGACGCATAGTCGATATTAAAGCCGCCCCCATTTGTTTGATTTCGGCGTATGCATCCTTGTCTATAGTGGCGTTGGTAATTTTTGATTGATAGAAGAGCAACAAATACGATGTATAAAGCAGACAACTTAATGGGGGAAATTATGGTGGACGCCAAAGAAGCCGCGTTGGAATGGCTCATTGCAATTGGATGTTTGGCGTGGGGAGGCTACGAGCTCGCCTCAATAAATGGCATCTTGGTTGCGGTTGGCCTTTTCGCATTGACGCGAGCGGCGGTGGTAGAACTCAAAGCAATAACATCGGCGGAAAATTCGAACTGAGACACCACCGTTTAATGGACTTTTGGCTCTCTTTCGGACTTCCTAGTCAGATGGGTCGAAATCGCAAAAAATGCCAAGCTCGACACAATCCATTCTGGTCGTAAAAATAAGAAAACCAGCACTCGATCAATCAGACATCGCTTGGTGAACACGTAGCTTTCGTGGCAAACACGGGTCACAAGTTTGCATTGGCGACACGCCTGTCCGATCTGCTCGGCCGCGCCGAGCGGTCAAGCCCCAAAGCCCCAAAGCCGCGTGCAGCGCGCCGAAGGCGCGGGGCTTAATGGCGAAGGCGCGGGCCGAGCAAAAATCTGCTTGTTGCAAGCGACATCGTCATCGGACAATGTCCGAGAGATCGGATATCAATTTTTACACCTGCCTTGTGCGTACGATTGGAATCCAACGACTGTTCGGTCGTGCGTGACACTGGCGAAGATCCCTGGCTCTCCCGCGGTTGTGGCCGGAGGGTGGACGGGCGACATCGCAAAGCGCCGGGGCCGGTGGCCACCGGCCCCGGCGATCAGTCGCTTCCATCGCACATCTGGATCGATGGGCAGATACAAGGGTAAGCGTGCGCGCTGCCTTTCAATTACCCACATTTCGACGCTGGCCGCATGAGGCAAGCAAATCAGATTTCTTGAATCGGATGAATCGGTTGTGATTCCTTTTCGAGCACCCTAATCGATTCGGAGGGTGCTTCC
>JARRNI010000480.1:0-6502 GCA_037385125.1 Pseudolabrys sp. | reverse complement strand
CGCGCTCGGCTTGCGGACCGATGTAGATCGGTCCTTTCGCCGAAGCGGCGTCCGGAAGCTTATTTGTCAGTGAACAGGCCGCTCTTTGTCGCGGGCAGAAGTACCCGGCGCAATTTTTTTGTTGTTCTTCGGAGTTGCGCCGACCGGCGGTCGACTTTTCGATTCGACCAGCATTTAGACGTGGCGCCAATCAGTGAAAAACACAAGTAGCGTCTTCCAAAATCAATCATCGCGGCGGTCACATTGCCGTGATGTCTTTAGACTGTGGCAATTGTCTGTCGCGGCACTCTGTCCTTTCTTGCCGTTCGCGCCCGGGCCGCCTCCCGCCGCGAAGCTCCGCCTTCAACACGTGCAATCACCCGCGACCGCATATCCGCAGAATAGGCTCTCTGCATCGTCCCGCGTCCCAAAAGCGACTCAATGCCGATAGACTCGCTCTTCAATCGCCCCACGGGAATCCTCAAGATTCAATTCGGGCGGAAATGCTCTAGCAAGCTTAATCCACTCAATACACTTCTGGTAATTGCCCTTTTGCGAAGTGCTGGGTATGCCGGACTTAGGTCAGGTTACTGGTGACAAGCCGCCCATGAGGAGACACGCCCGTTTGGCCGATTTCTGACGTCGATGCTCAAATAGACACTTCAGCTGCCGGACAATACAATAGGTTGCATCTGAACTGCGGATGCAGGGGCGCAAATGGCCGAGCAGCGATTGGAGAGGCGCTTAGCCGCCGTCCTCGCCGGCGACGTCGCCGGCTACAGCCGCCTCATGGGAGCCGATGAGGAAGGCACGCTTTCGCGACTCAACGCCCATCGACGCGAGTTCCTGGAACCTAAGATCGCGGATCATCGTGGCCGCGTGGTCAAGCGAACTGGCGATGGTACTCTCATCGAGTTCGCAAGCGTCGTGGACGCTGCCCGCTGTGCTGTTGAGGTTCAGCGCGGCATGATCGAGCGAAACTCGTCTGTACCGAGCGACAAGCGCATCGAATTCCGTATTGGCATCCATCTCGGCGATGTGATCATCGAAGACGGCGACATATTCGGGGACGGTGTAAATATTGCAGCGCGGCTAGAAAGTATTGCCCTGCCCGGCGGCATTTGTATTTCTGATGATGCATATCGGCAGGTACGTGGGAAGCTCGACGCCGATTTTCAGGATGCGGGCGAACAGGAGCTAAAGAATATTGCGCGCCCGGTGCGGGTTTTTCGGCTGCCAGCTACCAGAGATGCGAAGGCCGCTCCCGTACTTGCGCTTCCCGACAAGCCGTCCATCGCCGTACTGCCGTTCCAGAATATGAGCGGTGATTCTGAACAGGAGTATTTTTGCGATGGCATGGTCGACGATATCATCACTGGTCTTTCGCGCATAAGGTGGCTGTTCGTTATAGCGCGTAATTCGACCTTCACGTACAAGGGCCGCGCGGTCGACGTGAAGCAGGTCGGCCGCGAGCTCGGAGTGCGCTATGTGCTAGAAGACAGCGTGCGAAAGGCAACTGATCGGGTGCGTATCACCGGGCAGCTCATCGATGCAGCAACTGGTGCGCATGTGTGGGCCGAGCGCTACGACCGCAAGCTTGACGATATCTTCGCCCTGCAGGACGAGATAACGCTGTCGATCGTCGGAGCGATCGAGCCAAGCTTGCGCGTGGCTGAGCTCGAGCGCGTGAGACGAAAGCGGTCGGACAGCCTTGATGCCTACGATCTCGTTCTGCAGGCGCAACCTGGCGCCAATTCCGCCATGCCGGAAGCTGCGACCAAGGCACTGGTGTTGCTGGACCGTGCTCTGGCATTCGAGCCGAGCTATGCGCTGGCGCACGCCTATGCCGCACTTTGCCATCACAACCTATTTCTGCGCGCCGGATTGCATGAGCGAAGACGAGTTGCTTCGGTTCGCCATGCTCAAGCCGCGATCGCATACGGCCAGGACGATGCGCTCGCACTAACCCTCGCTGGCTTTTGCATTGCCATGGATGGGCACGATCGACCCGCCGCTTTCGCCGCTTTTGACGGGGCGCTTGCACTCAGTCCGTCATCGGCCCTGACCTATATTGCCGCCAGCGTCGTTTACGGTTGGGCTGGAAATTCCGAACGCGCCATCGACTGGGCCCAGCGGGGGATGAGATTGAGCCCATTCGATCCCTGGACGTACGGCGTTTATCATGCGTTTGCGCTCGGTAATTTTCACCTCGGCAACTACGAAGAGGCGGCTGACGCGGCCCGCAAGGCGGTGCAAGCCAATCCTGGCTTCAGCATCTCCCACATGCTGCTTGCGGCACCGCTCGCGAAGCTCGGCCGGTTGGATGAGGCCAAGGCCGCCGCGGCCCGGGTTCTGGAGCTGCAATCCAACTTCCGTTACAGTCGGCAATTCGCTGGGGTCGACTGCGCGCCAGCGCTGGCGGCTTTGACTATGGCGAATGTCTGTCTATGACCGATTCTGTTGAAAAAGTCGAAGATTTAGTCGCACTGCAAAATTGTCTAAATGACGTCGACATCTTCGATCGACTCAAATCGGCACTGTAAATCCATTTAGAGCTCACTACGTTTGTTGAGCTCCAGAAGATGAGGTCCCCCGCGTCCGCATTTTAAAAACGCACCTACGAGGCAAAAAAATTTTGATCTTGTCGCTATTCGGACTTTTTCAACAGAATCGGTCCACCACGGACATCCTCTTGGCGTTAGCTATCGAGCACCACGTGCGTGGCTTTCTGAGTGTATTGGTATGGGCCTATTTAGCGATCCGTAGATTTGAAAGGCTTATGCCGATTTGGTTGAAAGTCGTCACCAGCTGCGATGACGAGGTTAGATAGAAGAACTTGCTAGAGTCGCTGGCGCAATTTTGCAGCAGCGACGAAGGCGCGGTGCCATCTGTGCTGATCTGAACGGTATAGAGAGTGATTCCTGCTGCTTTGATATTGTCGCAAGTCATCGTTTCACGATCGTCAATAGACGATTGATCCGTGTACCAGCGGTTCTCCGTATTCAAGCCGTCGGTAAAAAGGATGATGATCTTCTCGTAGTCGTAGCCCGGAGAGGTGGCTGGTACTGTGAAGGGCCCACCGCCGACGAGTGACATCCAGCCCAGCGCAAGGCCAATATTCTGATTGGTATAACCATTCGGCGACATGCTATTGATCAGCGACGACATGGTCGACCAGTCGTAGCTCAATCCCAACGCTTGTTGCGGGCAATCGGAATAATCGACGGCGGGAAACAACGTCGCAGGATCGCCTATGTTCGGCGTATCTACGTTGGTATCGTAATTTGAGCCAGTCGGCCCGTTGGTGCCGCCGCGATCAGCGACGCAGCCCGTCCAATATTGTTGTTTGGAGGCCGCATAGGCCGACCAATGGCCGCCCCTCGCGTCGCAAAGCGCGTGGGTGTAGTCGTCATAGCCCCAGCCACTGGCGCCATTGCACTTTCCGTAATCGGTCCACGTGAGCCAGGACTGAGTGTAGTTGGTCGCTCCCACGTTAACGGAGGTTGAGAAAGGAATGATAGAGACGTAGACGTCACCGTTTGTCGTCGCAGCTGATTGCATTTGCGACAGAAAATTCGTTGCCGCGCTTTTTAAAGCGTCCATCTTGCCGCTTTGCTGCATCGACTTCGTGTTGTCGAGCGCCATTGCCACCCGTAGTCTCGTTGACCCCCATTTGACCGTGGAGGTACTCCCCACCTTAATTGTGTCGATCCCGAACACATGCATGAGTGTGGTAGAAGCCAGGGTCGAGCCGTCAATGACAAGACTCGTCCCACCGCTGCTCGAATAGGTCGCGCTGATGGTAGTATTTTGGACGCCCGGCGGATTGAACATCGCCAGGAAGTATTTTGACGCATTAGCTTGCAGTTGATCGCTTGTGTCTGTAGCGGCCTCCTTCGAAAGCATTAGTGCAGTCGAGTCGATTGCTGCCTGCAGCTTCACCTTTACGCTATTTGCCCGGCTGTAATCGACGGCAGCGCCAACGCCGCAAATAATGGGCAAAAACGCCAACCCGAATGTTATGGCGACATTGCCGGCACTCGCCGACCTGAATTCCTGTAACGCCTGCCGCAGCCGAGAAAGGAGCATCTTCCACTCCCATAAAAAGTGCCTCGAATAGTAGTAGTGGTCTAATAAAACCACGGTTATGAAAGGTGCGTTTTTCCGATTACGGGCGACGAGCTAACGAACGTTAACCCTGCTTAAAGATGACTTGTTGGTAAATTCTTTCTTTGGCAGCCGAGACAACCACTACATTGCGTTGCATCTCGAGCTTTACTCGGCCGTGCTGCTATGGCTGGTCTTGACCGATTGTGTTGAAGAAGTGGGCAGTTGCGGCGCATGAGATTCACTGATTCAGTCGTGGCTATAGCCAGGACTGAAGATCATGATGGGACATCGGCAAGTCGAACAGGCTGCGTTGTTCTATGAGTTCTCGCTCGAAAGGCACGTTCCTCCCGGTCATCTTTTGAGGTCGATCGACAGATTCGTCGAGCTGGGAGAAGTCCGGCGGGAGCTGGCGCCGTTCTACAGCGCAATGGGCAGGCCCTCGGTCGACCCTGAGCTGATGATCCGGATGCTGATCGTGGGCTATTGCTTCGGCATCCGCTCCGAGCGGCGCCTGTGCGATGAAGTTCATCTCAATCTGGCATATCGGTGGTTTTGCCGGCTCGGGCTTGATGGCCAAGTACCGGATCACTCCACCTTCTCCAAGAACCGGCACGGGCGCTTCCGCGAGAGCGATCTGCTGCGGCGCGTGTTTGAGACGGTCGTGCGGCGCTGCATTCGCGAGGGTCTGGTCGGCGGCGAAGGCTTTGCGGTCGACGCCAGCCTGATCAAGGCGGCCGCCAACCGGCAGAAGGGCATCGAGGGCGACAAGGGTCTGCCGCCGGACGCCAGCGGAAGGGCCGTCGAGGAGTACTTGGCTGTGCTGGACGATGCGGCCTTCGGGACGGCGACCGAGGTCAGGCCCAAGTTCGTCTCGCCGGCCGCCCCGGCGGCACGCTGGACCGGCGCTCACGGCGGCCAGGCGTTCTTCGCCTATTCCACCAACTATCTGGTCGACGTCGAGCATGCGATCATTGTCGATGTGGAGGCGACCACGGCCATCCGTCAGGCCGAGGTTCTGGCTGCCAAGCGCATGATCGAGCGCTCGATGGACCGCTTCGGCCTCTATCCCGCGCGGATCATGGGCGACAGCGCCTATGGCTCGGCGGAGATGCTCGGCTGGCTGGTCTATGAGCACGGCATTGAGCCGCACGTGACGGTGTTCGACAAGTCGGCGCGCAAGGACGGTACCTTCTCGCGCGGAGACTTCACCTATGACCACGAGCACGATGTCTACCATTGCCCCGGCGGCACTCGGCTGGCCACGACCGGCACGCTCGTGAACGATGGGACGACGATGCTCTATCGCGCGCTTCAGCACGAATGCGCGGGATGCGCGCTCAAACCCACGTGCGGCCCTAACACCCCGGCCCGGAAGGTGCAGCGCTCGATCCATGAAGGTGCGCGCGACATGGCTCGGCAAATCGCCAAATCGTGGGAAGGCGGTACTTCTCGACGGCTGCGCAAGAAAGTCGAGATGCTGTTCGCCCACCTCAAACGCATTCTGAAGCTCGACCGCCTCAGACTAAGAGGACCTACCGGCGCCCACGATGAGTTCCTCCTCGCAGCCACGGCCCAAAATCTCAGGAAGCTGGCGAAGTTGGTCCCGTTACCAAATCTCAAGGCGGCATAAGGCCAAGTCAGAGCGAACGCCGGTGCTCCGCCGATAGAGTTCCGTGATCTGCTCAATCTACTTCGCTCTATCGCCCGACTTTTTCAACGGTATCGGCCACACGGAGACATAGGATCAATCACCAGCTTGCTGCGTTTGTCGTTAATTCGATCAATCTCGCAAAAAACGACACGTAAAAATATTCCTTTGCAGCCGGGGAGGCACAAAGATGGGATCAGCGGGAATATCGCTGGCAGGCTGCGCGTCGGTTACAGGTGATGCAAGAATTTCTCCCAGCCAACCCGATAGGGGTTTGTATAGCTGGCGATGCCGGCGACTTTTAAAAGAGCAAGGGAGCTCTATGGGACCAACAGTATCTTCCCGAAGTGCTGATTGGCTCGCATTTGCTCCTGCGCGGCCTTCGCCTGCTCAAGGGGATAAATCCTCTCAATGGGCAGACTTAATTTTTTATCTCTAACCGCATTGGCGAGGTCTGCCCACATAGCGCGTGTTTCCTCACGCAATTCTTCCGCTGAGCGCGTGCGATGGGTCACCCCGATATACGTGATCCGCCGGTTGGCATGCAGATCGAAGTCGAACTCGGCCTTTGCGCCGCCAAGTCTGCCGACGTTGACAATACGGCCCAAAATAGCTGCTGCCCGCATGTTACCGTTCATGAGACTACCGGAGACCTGATCGATGATCAGATTTACGCCCAAGCCGTTAGTTGCGTTCAGTACATGGTCCGGCCAACTCGGATCTTTGGTGTCGACGGCAAGATCAGCGCCGAAATCCTTGAGACGC
>JARRNI010000479.1:0-6050 GCA_037385125.1 Pseudolabrys sp. | reverse complement strand
GCGGGCTGTCAGACAGCGAATAGCACCGCACCACCGGTGCAGGCTGGCCCGGGATATGCAATTCGAATGTGAGGAACTGGCCAGGCAAGAACGGCGCCAGGGCGTTGTTGTCGTGCGGCTCAAGATAGAAGGAGCAGATGTCGCCGGCCAAATTTTCGACATTGCGCCGGCGAATTCGGAATTTCCGTCTGCCGGACCAGGTCAGCACCTCACGCTGCCGTTCCGCTTCGGCCCGCTTGAGCAGAATGTCGGTCTGGGCGGAGAAGGCAGCGAGCTTGCTCTGGTCGAGCCGCCGCTGGCGCAGCGCACCGGCGACCTGACCAACCAGGCCAACACTAGCCTGCAGCAACGCTGCGCCCACGATCAATCCACCGAACAGCTCGAGTGTCAGAACCATCTAGCACAGCCTTTCCGCCTGGTCTTGCAAGAAGTTGTCACAGCCGCAGTCTCCACAAGATATTGCCGCCGTAGCCCACGTGACGATTTTCCCCATCCGATACGAAAGCGCTGAACTGAATGCTGGTACGATTGTCCAGCGCGTGCAGATATTGACCGCCCAGGGCGACGATGCCCTGGCCCGAGTTGTCGGTGTCCTTGCGGCCCGCCAATTCGAAAATCAGCTGGGACTTGTTGTCGTCGATGAAGTGCTGATAGCCGACGGCGCCCCCGACGACGTCCTTTGCCACGCTCGAAAGCGGCGATCCGACGAGGCCTGCGCCTGGAGAGGTGAACAGAAAGCCGATTCTGCTCAACGGCCCGCCGGCGAACTCGCCGCGGGATACAGATGTGTAGCTTCCGAAGGCGCCGAATCCGTTCACGTATACAATGTCCTCAGAGGCGGGCAGAGTGGTTGCCGTTTCCGCCGTCAACAGGACGCCGCTGCCGGCCGCCGGACCAGCGTTTTCCAGCGCCGACGAGGTGTTGACGCGGAACGTCGTGCTGACCGCGCCGATTCGCTGGACTGCCGAGATGCCAAAGTTGAACGTGTCGCCGCCGCGCGTACTGTTGCTCGTGAGATAGGCGGCATCCACATCGACGGTGCTCGCGCGCAGATCGGTTTCGGTGAACAGACCGGCCATGTAGGCGGTGTTGTCGTTTTGCCGATCGCTGCGCCGGTCGGCGTGGCCGACCAGCACGCTCACGCGCGTGTCCGGCGTCAGGCCGGGAATCATGATGGTGTCGCGTGTGACCGAGGCACCGTCGATCGGCGCGTTGATCATGATGCCGCCCTGGAACAGGGTCGGCTGGCGCCCGACAGCAAAGCCGAAGTCGTAACCCTTGTTGTCGTTGGGATCCAGTCTGGGGAAAATCTCCCCGAAATCGCCTTCGAAGAAGAGCGCCTGCACGTTCGGACCGATAGCGTTCTCGAACTTGGGTTTGTTGCCGTCCTGGAACAAGAAGCCGGTATTGTCGCCGTTGAGCGACAGCGGCGATATGCCGAGCACCACACGCTCGGTCGGGGTGAATTTCAGGTTGAAGGTCAGGTCGAACCGGTTGGAGATATAGCCGCTGGTGCTACCGACACCGCTATTCGCAAAACCGGCCGTGGCGAAATAATTGCCGAAAATCCAAAGGGCCGGCTGCCAGACCGCGCCAGTCGGAATGGTGAAACCGGGCGCGATCGGGCCCGGATGCAGGAATTTCTCACCCCATTCATAGACCGGCGGCGTGGGTTCGGGCTGCTCGTCCTTGCGCAGCATGGGCAGAGGGGTCTCGGAAAGCTTCGGCCCGTGCTCAGTGTAGCGGTCGATCTCATGCCGGCGGCGGCCGGTGTGCTCGGCACGGCCGGCCGCGGCGGTTAACGCTGCTTTCTTGCGCTTCTGCGCGTCGGTAATCGGGCGCAGCGGGATTTCGCTCAGGCCGCTGCTGTCGGCCGCGACCGGAACGGCTGTCCAAATCGGCGCCGACAATAGCCCAAGGACATGCAAGATCGCGAACCGCATCCCCCAGACCGGCACCATCTGGCAGATGAGCTGCACTGAGATCGTATAGCGCTCGCCCCGTTTGAGCCTTTCGCCGGGCACCGTATAGGTGGCCGTACGGCTTCCGCCCGGCTCGATCGTCTGCTTGTGCTTGCGTGCCGAGAGCGGGCGGCCACGCAGCGTCATCGGACGCGCTTCCGGCCGCACAAAGGGCAGTACGTCGAGCGAAGTGGGGACCGCCAAGACCTGGTCGCGCTCGCCGCCGTGCGCCACGCTGACGATGGTTCTGGATTGCAGGCTGAAAAGATCCCTATCGAGCGGCAGCTTGCCGTCGTGCACATAGAGGGAGTGGGTATCGCGCACATCGCCGTTCGGATCCCGGTCGCCGGAAACATAGACCGTCCTGCCACGACTGTCCTTGACCCTGACCTGCAGCCAGATCACCCGCTCGGCATCGAACCCGGTCGGCACGGCATGGCCATCGGTCCCGTTGATCACATCGAGCGAGAAGCGCAGGCCCCCCGCGTCGCTTTGCTCGATCTTGATCTTGCTCAACTTGAAGCCGTTGCGCAGCACCTGCAGGCGCAGCTTGGTGCGCTCGCGCAGATCTTTGAGCTGCTTATCGATAATCGCGCGGGCGTCGTAGCGGTCGTCGACGGACTGCCAAGCCTTGGGGAACTTGTAGCCCTTGGGAATTGAATTCTCGAACTTATCGGTTCCCCAGCCCGCTCGGTAGTTGAACGACAGCCATTCTTTAATCGTCTTCAGCTTCGCCGCATCGGGATTATGCGGGAACAGGCCGGGGTGGATGATGGAGTAATCCGGGCCAGCAAAGGAGTGGTTGGTGAGCTTGCGATTGCGAGTCGGAACCCCCCCGACAATCGCGGCCGGGCCGTAGTCATAGCCCGCGGCCACGCCCTGCACCTTGCCCATGTGGCAATCCTGGCACGTGACCCCGCGTTTCGCGGCGGGCGACTGCTTGTACTCCGAGAACGCCTCCTCCAACCGGAAGCCGTTGAGCAGGGTCACGTCGTGGCACATGCCGCAAAAGCCGGGCTTGGTGATGAAGAACGAGCGCGTAACATCGGCATGAATGCTACGGCCCTTCTTGCCCTTAGATGTAGAGACGAGATACTTGCCCGGCTCGTTCAGCACCTGCTTAAGCCCGGCGTCGCCGGTCGGACCCTTGACGGGCTTGAAGATGTCTCCCCTTCGCAGGCCGAAGCGCCCGCTGACCTTGCCGTAATTTTCCTTGGCTACCCGGTGGCAGACGACGCAAGTGATGCCTTCACGCACCGTCGCCGGGCGCTGCAGGTTGGAGACGAAGATGGACTCGCCGAGATTCATGCCGATCGGCGTGTGGCAGCGGATGCAGAAATCGCCGTTGGTATCGCTCGTCAGCGTGTTGATCCTGGTTTGCATCGCCAGGAAGACCGGGCTCAACTGCGCATAAGCGTGCGGGGAGCCAGCCCACTGCTCATATTGCCGCGGATGACAGGTGCGGCAGGTTTCCGCCGACGGAAAGCGCGACTCGACGAACAGCCTCTGGTGCTCCTTGAAGGCCGCCGCGCGCTTGGCTGCTTCCTGTTCGTTCTTCTCCTTGGTGGTCTCCGCTTCAGGCTTCTTGCCGGTGCCGGGAACCTGCAGAATATTCGTGGGGGAGGTGCCGCCGCCCCCCGGCAGTAGGCTGTTGCTACTTCCGCCACCTGCCGGCAACAGGCTGTTGTCGCCGCCGCTCGGCACCAGAAGGTTGTCGGCCGGCTTTGCCGGTGTGCCAGCGCTCGGCAGCAGGCTGCCGCCCGATTTAGCGGGCGCTTTCTCGTCCGGCAGCAGTGAATTGTCCGATTTCTCCGACTTGGGTGAGGCGGGCAACAGCAAATTGTCGTCGGAGCCCCCGGCCAGCCTGATTGCTTGACCGTCACCGTGGCGCACCCGCGCCAGGTAGACTTCGAGGCTCTTGATCATGACTGCAGGCGCAGTCGGGTCACGCGACTGAGTGGCGGGCTGAGGCTCTGCGGCGTACGCAAATGCAGCTATGCCAACCACCGCGACCGCGCCGATGATGGCTCCACAGCGGACGCAAAACTTGCACAATCGCACAGTTTAAGATTCCCCCGCACCCCAAACGGAATGAAGCACGACATCATCTATTTTACAACGCACTTATTCCTTATCTTTGGCCAAATATAGCCCCGGAAACTGAACCGCGCCCGGCCGGTAGCTTTGGTGACCGGTAAAGATATTCGTGGATCCCGACGTGAAGCGCAAGGGGGTGCAAGCGAAGCGTATTTGAACATCCTTGCCAAGCTGGGCGAGGATGGCCTGTCGCATGGCAACACTCCCGCAATGGCTTGGAAAACCAGCCGATATTTCATCCGGGGGGTGTTGCACTTCGCGTCAGAACTCACAAAGGGCTTCAGCGATTTTGTAGACTTTCTGCAATGTGCGATTATTCAATTGCAAATACCACATGCTGAGTATCAGATCGGCTCCTTAGGGATTCAGTTGACATGGGTGGATTCAAATGAACGAGCGAAAGCACGTTGATTTTGAGCGGTTCATGGTTGGTCTCGCGAGGCGCAATCCGGGACAGTTGGAATTTATTCAAGCAGTCCAGGAAGTCGCCAGCGACGTATTCGATTTCATTGCAGGAAAGCCAGACTACCACGAATACGAAATTCTCCGGCGAATGGCAGAGCCGGATCGGGTCATCAGCTTCCGGGTCTGTTGGGAAGACGATCGTGGAAATATCCGCGTGCAACGTGGCTGGCGGGTGCAAAACAACAATGCGATTGGACCCTACAAGGGAGGCCTCCGCTTCCACGCCAGCGTCTCGGAGAGTGTTCTAAAATTTCTAGCCTTTGAGCAGACATTCAAAAATAGCCTGACCGGACTTCCCATGGGCGGGGGCAAGGGAGGAGCGAACTTTAACCCACATGGAAAATCCGATCACGAAATCATGCGCTTCTGTCAATCTTTCATGACCGAACTTTTTCGGCACGTCGGCCCTGATCTCGACGTTCCTGCTGGCGATATTGGAGTGGGTGCTAAAGAAATCGGGTACATGTATGGACAGTACAAGCGCATTACACAGCAATTCAACGGCGCCCTCACGGGAAAAGGCATCGAATTCGGCGGCAGCTTGGTTCGAACGGAGGCTACAGGTTTCGGTCTCGTCTATTTTCTGCAAAATGTGCTTGAGCATGCTGGAAACGAACTGGCTGGCAAGCGTGTAAACATTTCAGGTTCGGGAAACGTGGCCATCCATGCCGCCCAAAAGGTAATCGATCTTGGCGGAAAGGTGATGACCCTTTCTGACTCTGAGGGGTTTGTGCACGATCCAGACGGAATCAGTCAATCGAAGCTTGATTGGATAAAACATCTCAAGTCGTCGAGAGGTCGACGAATTTCAGAAGTTCAGAAAGAGTTCTCAGGAGTAACGTTTCATCCTGGGAAGCTGCCTTGGTATGTTCCCTGCGATATCGCCATGCCTTGCGCGACGCAAAATGAGATTGATGGAGACGCAGCAAGGGCTTTGATCGCGAACGGCTGCATTGCCGTGGCGGAGGGCGCGAACATGCCAAGTAGCAGCGAAGCGATTCACGCTTTCCGGCGCTCCGATATTCTGTTTGCGCCGGCCAAAGCGGCCAATGCTGGAGGTGTTGCTGTCTCGGGGCTTGAAATCAGCCAGAATGCAGCGCGCCTCTCGTGGAAAGAAGCAGACGTACACAAAATGCTGCTCGAAATCATGAAGAATATCCATGATCGCTGCGTTGAATACGGCGGCAAGCCCGGTGTCGACAAGATCGATTATCTCGCTGGAGCAAATATCGCGGGCTTCAAAAAAGTGGCCGATGCAATGCTCGCGTTCGGCGTTGTGTAGATTGTCCGTCCTTTGGTGACGGTCTACGGTCCTGTCCCTACCGCAAATCAAATCCGCACGTACTGATAGTGGAGTCCATCGAGGATAGGTCGCAACTCGATACGCCCGTGGCGCTGAATGGCCCTGCCATCCGGCGCATCCTTCCCTAGCGAGAGGTGCGTGCGCAACGTGTTGTAATAGTCCAGGTAGCACGCAAGGATGTGGCGAAGGTGCTGCTCGCCTGTCACCACGATGTGGTCCAGGCA
>JARRNI010000478.1:0-4111 GCA_037385125.1 Pseudolabrys sp. | reverse complement strand
GGCGCGCGCAGCGCGCGCTTTGACGGTCTCAAGGAGGGCTTTCGAAAAGCGCATATTCACCCGTTCGGTTTTCGGCTTGAATTCGAAGCGAACCGGCACCATTCCCGACAAATTGTATTGGCTGAGATCGGCAGTGGCGACAAAGCGCTCCGCCGCTTCATCGCTCTTCAGAGCGGGAAGCTTTTTCAGCTTGGGTTTTTTGCGCTTCATAATGTTGAATTTCCTCCGTGTGCATGTAGCGCGCGCTGATTGGACGAACCCGCGTCTCGCCGTGTCGGCCACGTAGCGTGAACACGGCGAAGATATGCCGGCCTTTCGGGTCTGTGCCGATTGCTCTGAGTCGGTCTTCCCGGCGCGAGTGCACGGGGGCCGGGATCACCCAAAGCAGCCGCTGGAACATCGCCTCGATATCGGCGATCTCCACGCCATGCCGACGGCATTTTTCGAGTTTGCCGCCATCCCAGTCGAAGCCGGCTGCCGCCAGGCCCATCGCACATCAAGACATATTATTGTGCACACAAATGTCAAGCCGGGCGGCTGCTATAGAGGCTCACCGCGCATGCAGGAAGTGCGTGGTGCCGTCCTTTTTGATGCGCTCCAGGAGGTCGACTTCCCACGAGAGATAAGCATTCATGGCCGCTTCGTTGTCGTTCGGCCGCTCATAGGGCTTGAGCCAGACGTCGAGCGGCTCGTCGGCAAGCTTCTCGGCGGTGGAAAGCGGAAAGCCGGCGGCGGTCCAGGCCGCGTTGCCGCCCTTGAGCCAGTGTACCGGGCGCTCGGTGAGGGCCTGCGCCTCGCCGACCGCGAGGCTTGCCAGCACGCCGTCTTCGCTGGTCAGGATTACCTCGCCGGTGGGCGCGATTTTGGCGAGCGCCTTATCGAGTCGGGAGCGGATGGCGAACCAGGCGCCGGGGATGTGGCCGCGCCGGTAGTGGGGACTGGTCGACAGATCGATCACTGTCACATCGTCGATCTCAATGGCGGCCGAGGGGTTGACCGCATGGGAGACGTCCGGGGTGCCGAGTAGTTCGCGCGTCGGCTCGCCTTGCTCGTCCCCTGCCTGCGCCAGCACATAGACGTCATGCCAGCCCATCTGCTTGAGCCAGGAGGCGGTCATCAGCGCGCGGACTTCCTTGTCGTCGCTGACCACGATGCGCGCGTTTAAGGTCCCGGCATAGATGTCGGTCGCCTGCACCAGCTGTCCGCCGGGCGCCGAGACGGCGCCGGGATAATGGCCGGCGAGATATTCCGCCGGCTCGCGTACGTCGAACACGTAAGTCGTGCGCGCGTCGTCCTTGCGCCACGCCTCGACAGTGGCGGCATCGGTGCGGGTGACGCCGTACTTTTCCGCCACCGCCGCGGCTTTGTTCTTCGCCCAGGCGAGGCCCTCTTCGGTGTAGCCGGGCGTGCCGTCGGTTTCGCCTCCGGCGCAGGTGAGACCGGCGAGATGCCAGCCCATGGTGCCGTTACGCAGCGCCATCACCTTGTTGGGCACGCCGGCATTGATCAGCGACTGCGCGCCGATGATGCTGCGGGTGCGCCCGGCGCAATTGACGACGATGGTGGTGTCGGGCGACGGCGCGATGTCATGCACGCGCAGCACCAGCTCGGCGCCCGGCACGTTGATGCCGGACGGAATCGAGATACGCGAGTATTCGTCAAACGGGCGGCTGTCGAGCACCACCAGCTTCGTTCCGTCGTGCATGAGCGCGTCCAGCTCCTTGGCGCTCACGCTGGGCGTGCCGCTGTCGTGCTCGACGAACTCGCCGAAGGCCTTGCTCGGAACATGCACGCCGGAGAAGGTGACGAAGCCGGCCTTTTCCCAGCCGGCAACGCCACCATCGAGATAGGCGATGTCGCCGTAGCCGGCGCGCGTAAGGATTGCCGCGGCGCGCGCGACCAGGCGGTCATTGTCGTCGATCAGCACGATGCGCGTGCCCTTGCCCGGCACCAGCCGGGCGAAGCGCAATTCCAGCCGGCTGAGCGGCACGTTGCGCGCCCACAGCAGATGGTTCTGCGAGAAGATCAGCTCCTCGCGCAGGTCGATCAGCGCGAGCTCCTGCCCGTCTTTGATCATGGCGCGGATGGTGGCGGGCGCGACGGGGCGGGGTGAATTGTTGGGCATGGTCGCCACAAGCTCCTCTTCACCTCTCCCCGTGTGCGGGAAGAGATCGACTTCCGAGCGCAGCGAGGAAGTCCGGGTGAGGGGGCGTTGAAACAGCGCGCGACGTCAAAACCCCTCACCCCGGCTCGCTTCGCCAACCCTCTCCCCGCAAGCGGGGAGAGGGAAAGAAAAAGATTACGTCGCCCGCTGTGGCGTCATCTGGTCGATCACGCCGGTGTTGGGGTCAATCTTGATGCGGGGGATCTTGTCGAGATTGGTGCCGGTCACTCGCACGAAGCGCGCATGGTCGGGATAATCGATCGAGTGGAGGTCGCCCGGCTGGTAGATGCCGGCATGGCCTGGCGTCAGCCGGTACTTTGTCTTGATTTTCAGCTTGGCGTGCTTGGGATCGCTGCCGTCGTCCTCGCGCTCCCATTCGGTCATTTCGGTGTATTTGGTGGCCTGTCCGTAGATTGCCCAGGAGTCGCCGTGGTCGTGCGGCGGCGATACCCGCGCGTTGTCGTTGATATGGGCGAGCACCTGGAAGCCGAGTTTGGGGTCCTCGTACAGCACCTTGAGCCCGCGCGGCTGGTCGTCACCGCAATACTTGCTGATGAAATCCGGATTGTTCAGCAGCTTTTCGAGATTCACACGCACCTGCTCGCGGCCGGCGGGGCCCGGATCCTTGGCGAGCGCGGTGCGGCAATCGGCGATGAACTGGTCGAGATCGTAGGCCATGGCGTCCTCCCTGGACTTCGTTGGGGAAGATATTTGCCCAAGATGGCGGCCCGCGCCAGTGGGGTTGTTCTCTCACTTGTCCCGCTATTGCTCCGTGATGATGGCGTCGGCCTCGATCTCGATGAGCCATGCCGGATCGATGGCCTGCACGATCTGAACTATCCTCGAGGCCGGAGAATGTCGCGGAAAAATTCGCCATGCGCGCGGCCGGCGTTTTCCCAGCTGTCAGAAACATACGCGTGCGGATAATGTGCTCGCGTTTGCCGCCGGCAACGTTGATTGCTTTCTCGATGATATCGAGACAGCACAGCGTCTGCCGTAAAGATCGCCCGGACGGGTAACGCCGCCGTCTGGTGCAATCGGCGCGGTGCCAGAAACCGCAATGTGCGGATTGACCCGCACCGCGCGCGAAAAGCCGATGGCCGCCTCGAACGGAGAGCCGGACGAAACGAGTATTCTTTCCATTAAGACACCCTTTTTACCCGCCCCCACGCCTTGATCGCCGACCAGATGCCGCGCTCGAGCCGGAAGCGGTCGATCGGCGCTGAGGAGTTGATGGCGCGGATGCGATAGAGGCCGACGCCGGTCCACTGGAAGCCGCACTTTTCCAGCACGCGGCGCGAGGCGGGATTGGTGACGCGGGCGCCGGCCTGCAACGCTTCGTGGCCGAGATCGGTGAAGGCGTAATCGATCACCGCATGCAACGCCTCGGTAGCGTAGCCCTTGCCCCAAAAAGGCACGCCCAGCCAGTAACCGAGTTCCGGCGTCTCCTCCTGAACCATGAGACCGCAGGCGCCGATTACCGTCTTGTCGCGAAGCGCGATGAGGAACGCCGCCTCGCCGTCCGCCTTGTTCGCTCCGCCGATGAAACCCTGGGCATCCGAGATCTTGTAGGGATGCGGAATGCGCGCCGTGTTCTCGGCGATGCGGTGGTCGTTGGCGAGCCGCGCCACCGTTTTAGCGTCCTCGAGGCGCGGGGCGCGCAGGGCGAGCCGCTTGGTCTCGAGGACGGGGATACTGCCCTCTCGGTGTGGCTCTTTCGCCAAGCTTTCGCACAATGTCATGGCACGGGCTCCGGGTTGCGCAGCGGAAGTGCTGCAAAAGCGAAGAGGGGGAGCCGGTCTCCCGTCTCCCCCTCTCGGAGCCCTAAGAGCCCCACCGGTTCGACTGGATGACCGGCGGACCTCGATTTATGTCCACCGTCTTACTCGGCCGCGGCCTCCGTCATCGGAACTACCGACACGAACTTGCGGCCTTTGGTTTTAGTTG
>JARRNI010000477.1:0-4115 GCA_037385125.1 Pseudolabrys sp. | reverse complement strand
CTTACACCGGCAACCTATCATGCATCCGCCCCGGTATCTCCACGTGCTTGTTCCTGAGCATTGTCAGCGCCCGCGCGATGCGCTTGCGCGTGGCGTGCGGCATGATCGCGTCGTCGATATAGCCGCGCTCGGAAATCGATTCGAATGATCATCAATCTCCCTCATTCTTTCCACTGATAAGGTCAAACAATTCCAACTGCTTTTCAAAAAGCCCCAGTACTCGACGGAAGAAATAGGCCCCTATCGACAAGCCTATCAAAATTGCGAGACCTGTGCAGCCTACTACGAACCATGTCACAGAACTGCGTGTCAGAGGCATCGATTCAAAGTTAAACCGAGCGACATATGCTCCGAGCGCCAAAACATAAATTCCTGTAGCTGCAAGCGGCCGTGATGTTAGGACTGCAATCAAGCCAACGAACACCAAAATAGTCGGCGCGAACGCCCATGCTGAAGAAAGGACGCTGGTAGCGTCTAGATTCTTTCGCACATTTTTTCAGGCGACAGCTCCGGTTTGGATGGCTTGCGATTGGTAGAGCGGCTGCATGTTCATGTAGCGTTTGGTCGACCATGCCGAGCCGGCGATGTAGCGCAGCCTGGCCGCAGCCAGGTTGAGGCATGACTGTCCGTCCGGGAACGCGCCGACCACCTTCGTTCGCCGCCGGATCTCGCGCATGATCCGCTCCAAGGGATTGTTAACCGGCATGATGCTCGTGGTGCCTACTCGTCTGGTTGGGGCCGACAAGGTCCTGACGTATGGTGTGACCATCCGGGACGAGGGGCACCGGGAGCATGCAAGGTGGGTAGGCCGATCTGTACCATGAGCTGAGAGCTCGTGTTGTTAGCTGGCCGCCCCCGCGACCTGCCCGGTTGCGCTGAGAGCGCGGATCCGTAGGTGTCGTGTTGCCCACTGCTCCCGTCTTTGAGGAAAGGAGGAGCAGACATGCGACGCGTAATCGGCATGGATATTCATCGAACTTTTGCGGAAGCTGTGTTCTGGGAAGACGGTTGCCTACGTCGAGCGGGACGGATCGACATGACGCGGTCCGGCTTAGAAGGTTTTGGTCGCGGCTTGCGTAAGGACGACGAAGTGGTAATCGAAGCGACCGGAAACGCCATGGCGGTGGTTCGCGTCCTGAGCCCCTATGTCTCGCGCGTCATCATGGCAAATCCGATGCAGGTGAAGGCTATCGCTCACGCACAGGTCAAGACCGACAAGATCGACGCCGGCGTTCTGGCTTCGCTGCGCGCGGCGGGATTCCTGCCCGAGGTCTGGTTGCCAGACGTCGATACCGAGCGCCTGCGGCGCCTTGTGGCGCGCCGCAACCAGGTTGTTCGGCAACGCACCCGGATCAAAAACGAAGTTCATGCAATTCTGCACGCTCACCTCGTCCCGAAGTGCCCGCACGCGGAGCTGTTCGGTCGCCTGGGGCGGAATTGGCTACGCCGCCAGTCCTTGCCGGACGACGAGCTAATGGCAATCGAGCGTCACTTGCGCGAACTCGACCGCCTCAACGAAGATTTGGAGGCGCTCGACCGCGACATCGCTCAAGCCGCGATCGACGATCCGGCCGTGAAGCGGTTGCTGACCGTCTCCGGCATCAATCTAACGGTCGCTGCGGGGCTGGTTGCCGCTATTGGCGACATTAAGCGCTTCGCCAGCCCGCAGAAGCTCGTGAGCTATGTCGGACTAAACCCCCGAGTGCGGCAATCCGGCCTCGGCCTCGCCCATCACGGCCGGATCAGCAAACATGGGCGGGCGCATGCCCGCGCCATGCTGGTCGAGGCGGCATGGGCGGCAGCCAAGGCGCCGGGGCCGTTCCATGCTTTCTTTCTTCGCGTGCGAGCCCGGCGCGGTCATCAGATCGCCGCGGTCGCGGTCGCCCGCAAGCTCGCTGTGCTTTGCTGGCATCTGCTGACCAAGGAAACCGATTACCTCTGGGTTCGTCCGGCCCTGGTTGCCAACAAGATCCGCGCCATGGAACTGCAAGCCGGCATGCCGGCCCGGAAGGGAAACAAGCGCGGTACAGCCTACGCCTATAACGTGAAGGAGTTGCGCGACCGCGAGATTGAGGTCGCGCGGCAGGCCGAGCACGCTTACGAGCGTTTCGTCAGCCAATGGCAAACGCGCCGGCCCAGGCCGCGGCGCACGGGCGCTGCAACGGAGGAGCGACGATAAGGTCACGCGGCAAGGCTCGCATCCTCCAGCCTTGCTCTTCGCCACGCAGTCGCCCGTGCCAGAGATATATACCAAATCCCGCGCGAAAGGGCTTGTCGATCACATCCGTGGTGCGGATCTTCTGCCAGTGAATGTCGGGAAAGGCGTAGTAGGCGAGCGTCTCGTGGATAGCCTGCTCGACGAGATCAGCGGCCTTGCTCATTTTGGCGGTTCTCAGATCAGCGATGATCGCGCGGGCCTTCTGGTCGGCGGCCTCGCGGCTCTCCTGCGCGTGGATGGCCTTGAGCATGTGGGCCACCTCGCGAACCTTGGTGGCCGGCACGTGGCTGAAGACGTTGCGGTAAAAATGGACCGTGCAGCGCTGCCAGCGAGCATCGGGCAGGTACTCGGCCGCGCTCTCGCTCAAACCTCGGCAGGCATCCGAAATGATCAACTGAACGCCGTTGAGGCCGCGATCCACCAGGTGCCGCAGGAATGCTGACCAGCCCGACTTGTCCTCCTTCGCCCCCTCGCAGATGCCCAGAATCTCCCGAAAACCCTCCGCATTGACCGCACTGGCCACCAGCAATGAAACGTTGCGCACCTCGCCCGCCCAGTTGCGCTTCATCACGATGCCGTCCAGGTAGAGGTAGGGGTATTCGCCTTCGATGCGCCGGTTCCGCCAGGCCTCGATCTTGGCGTAGATCTTCTTGTTCAGGTTCGACACCGTGCTCGGGCTCACCCGGGTGCCCCAGAGCGCTTCCGTGATGTCCTCGACCCGCCTGACGGAAATGCCCGCCAGATACATCTCGATCAGCGCTTCCTCGACCGAGCTCTCCCGCCGCCGGTAGCGCTCGATAATCGCCGTCTCGAAGGTCTGGCGCCGCAGCTTTGGCACCTTGAGGCTGACGTCGCCGGCCTTGGTGTGCAGCGTCCGCTCATAGCTGCCGGCCCGGGTATCCTGTCGGGCCTCACTGCGCTCGTAGCGGCCGGCGCCACAGAGCCGGTCAGCCTCGGCGTCCAGCATTGCATTGAGCGTCTCTTCGACCGTCCCGCGGACCATCTCGCCCAGGTGGTCCCGGATACGGGCCTCGTCGATCTGGATGACCTGGCCCATCGTCTTCTCGTCACTCATCGGTTGCTCCTTCATTCTAGAAGAAGCTGCCAATCCTGAAAGAGCGAAAGATTCTGTACGTTATCCGAGGCGGCGCTGGCGCTCTCCTTATAGACGCACTCGTTATAGACGCACTCGCGGCGGCGCTTTATGCCTTCGCCCCGACCTCGGAAGCAGCGTTGAAAATCCGCGCTTCAATCAAGTGCATCTTCAGCATCGGCAAAGTCCCACTCTACAACTAACAGGCTATGTAGTGGGATGCCGCATGCCAGTGCGGCCTCTATCCATTTTCGTTGCGTCTCGCGCAAGCGGTCATGCCCGCTCCGCTTGGCTTCGCAAAAGAGAATTTCGTTATGGCGCCAAACGAATACATCAAAGCAGCCGCCTCGGCAGCGCGCTTGTTTTCTAATGTCTAATAGCAAACGTTCTTTTTCATTCGGGAGCTTCGTAAGCCCCTGACGCAGCTTTGCGTCTAAAGGCATTTCATTGATGTATTTGAAGCCGCCAAAAGAGGAGACCCAAGGGCGACACACTTGTGCACGTCTTCACTTCCTGTCGAACGAATGGAAAGCCTATCGTTGTGTACTACTTGGCTGTACCGAGAAAGGCAGGAGGCGCCTACCTCATTTCTACTGCCTCGGTCGGGTCGGAGCATCCTGCTAAAAAAACCGATACGAGCTTTACCGAGGCAGTGCTGAAGATCGAAGGAAAATAGATTTTTAGCGGCTTACCGCCTCGCGGCGCGGCACTCTCGCTGAGACGACCTTCTCAGTCCGTCGAGGGGACCTGGCTGCCAGTCGCGCGGCAAGGATCGACCGCCACTGGCTGACGGGGTTTTCGGGC
>JARRNI010000476.1:0-4116 GCA_037385125.1 Pseudolabrys sp. | reverse complement strand
AGCTATGCGCCGCAGCCGCGCGCGCATTCGGCGCCGCAGCCCTCATATCCGCCGGCCGCGCAGCAGCAGCCGAGCGTGGTGGGCCTGTGGCAAAAACGCACCGAGAGCGGCAAGACGGTGAGCTGGTTTCTGTTCGTCAGGGACGCCGACGGCACTTATGAGGGCGCCATCGCCAAGCTGTTTCCGCGACCGAACGACCCGCCGCATCCGATCTGCAACTCCTGCACCGACGACCGGCGCAACGCGCCGCTGCTCGGCCTGTCCTTTATCCGCGGCATGAAGCGGAACGGCCTGCACTACGAGGACGGCAATATCCTCGATCCGCGTGACGGCAATATCTATCACGCCAAGATGACCCTCAGCCCGGACGGCCAGACGCTCACCGTGCGCGGCTATCTCGGCATCCCGCTGTTCGGCAAGGACGAGGTGTGGACGCGGCTGCCCGACGCGCAGGAGGCCAATCTCGATCCGCGCGTGCTGGCGCACTATTGGCCCGACAAGCTGCCGCAGCAGCATGACGCGGCGCGCGGGCCCCACCGGCCGCGGCAGTCGCGCTAAGACATCACGCCAGACTCCTTTCATTCCTGCGCAAGCGGGAATCCAGCGATGCAATCGCAGGGTCGGAGATTTTCGCTCTGGGTCCCCGCTTTCGCAGGGACGAACGGAGAGGAGTCGCGCTGTCGCGCGCTAAATCCCCAGATAGTTCGACTTCACTTCGTCGTTGGCGGTCAACTCGTCCGGCTTGGACGAATAGACCACCTGGCCCTTGCTCATCACGTGCACGTAGTCGACCAGCTTGAGCGCCAGGTTGGCGTTCTGCTCGACCAGCAGGATCGACAAGCCCTGTTCCTTCAGCTTGCCGATCGCCTCCCACAGGCCCTGGATGATGATGGGGGCGAGGCCCTCCGACGGCTCGTCCATGATCAGGCAGTCGGGATTGGTCATCAGCGCGCGGCCGATCGCCAGCATCTGCTGCTCGCCGCCCGACAGCGTCTTGGCGCGCTGGTTGCGGCGCTCGCGCAGGCGCGGGAATAGGGCGTAGACGCGCTCCAAATTCCAGTTATGCCGCTCGGGACTGCGCTCGGCGACCAGCAGATTCTCTTCGACGCTCAAAGTCGGGAACACGCGGCGGCCCTGCGGCACCAGCCCCATGCCGGTGCGCACGGTCTCGAACGAGGACTTCTCCGTGATGTCGTCGATGATGGCCTTGCGGTCGCCCGGCATGACGCGCAGCGTCACGTCGCGCGTGGCCTGCAGGCCGTCGAAGCTCTTGCACAATCCCCTGAGCTCGAGCGCCGGCACGTCGCCGCCGTTCGCTTGCACCCACCCCAAATGGCCGTAGGCGCGCGGACAGCGGTTAACGCCGCCGGCGTTTGCTTGCGCCTGCTTGTTTTTTCGGCGGGATGATCGGCAGCAGCAGGTAGGGTGCTTTCGCCCTACTGAAATGCAGGGTGGTGGTTCCCGCGAACACGGCGGGCGGCCGGTCGTTCGGATCGTCGTGCAGGAACGGCCCGCAGCCGGTGAGCTCGTTCTTGAAGTTCGACAGCTTGCCGCCGCTGCCGCCGGGATAAACATAATCCTTGCCGCGGATCGACAGACCGATGCGATAGCCCGCGGGTACCACAATGCAGGTCGGCCAGATCTCGATGTCGAGTTCCGCCACCTGGCCTTTCTTCAGCGGCTGCTTTTCATCGTGGGTGTGATAGGGGCGGTAGGGCGTCGACAGTTTCTTGTCGAGCTTGCGGTGCGAAGCGCGCAGCCAGCCTTGTGCGACCGGCGTGTGCGGATCGATCGCGCCCTGGAACACGATCTCCTTCAGGTCGCTGGTGAACACGCGCAGCACGATGAAAAAGTCGGCGTCCGCCGTGGAGGAAGAGGCGAACAGCTTGAGCGCGGAAGGGCCGGTGATCTCGGTCTCCTGCGTCAGCGCCGGCGTGAGAAAGGTGAGGCCGTCGCCCATGGCTTCGAACGAGAGCCTGGCGTTGCCGGTGGGCCTTTTCGGCGTCAGCGCCATGTCGGCCGGGTTGAGATAGTATTTGGTCCACTTGGTGCGCTCGAGCGGCCATTCGTTCTCGGCGCGGCCGACGAATTTTTCGCCCGGGTGGCGGATCTGCAGGAACACCTTGGGCTGCTTCGACCAGGTCGTGTCCTTGCCGTGCAGGAAGTAGTCGAAGAAGCGGAGCTGCTGCTCGCGGCCGTAGTCGGTGTAGAAATGGGTCCAGTGTTCGATGCCGTGCGCCTCCAGCCATTTCTGCTTGGAGGCGGCGCGCACGAAGCCTTCGAAATTGCCGCGCGGATGCAGGCCCTGGCCGCCCCAGTTGGCGGCCGAGAACAGGGGCGTGACCACATTCGACCAGATCGGCGAGCGATCGCGGTGGTACTGGTCGTCCATCGGATGGGCGGCGATCTCGGCGCCGAAGTCGGCGCGGTTGTTCTTGAGTTCCGCCACCGACAGCGTCTCCGGCCCGCACACCATCTCGCCGTGCACACGGCTGCGCTTGCCGCGCTCGCCGGCGCCGTATTGCACGGTCTTTACCTGCATGTCGTACCAGTTCTCCCAGAAGGTGGAGAGAATGCCGCCATGGTGCGTCATGTCGCGGTACCAGTCGGCCGAGCCTTCCCACACGCACATGGCGGCGAGATGCGGCGGCTGCAGCGACGCCACGTGCCACTGGTTGATGCCGTAGTAGGAAATGCCGTTGAGGCCGACCTTGCCGTTCGACCAGGGCTGCACGCCGGCCCATTCGATGCAGTCGTAGAAGTCTTTCGTCTCGCGCGGCGAGAAATGATCGATGTAGCCGGGCGAGCAGCCGGTGCCGCGGGAGTCGACGCGCACGCAGGCGTAATCGTGCGGCACCCATTTCTCCGGGTCGACCACTTCCCAGTTCTGGTACTTGTTGGTCGACCCGGCCGGCACGTCGGGATGCTTCTCCGCCATGATGTTCCAGGCGCTCGGATAGCCGTCCTGGAAGGCGAGGTTCTTGGCGTAGGGCCCGTAGCTGAGGATGACCGGGTATTGCCCGTCTTTCACCGGGCGAAAAACATCCGCGCGCAACACCAGGCCGTCGTCCATGGTTACGGCTACGTTCCAGTCGATCCGCATGCCGTCGCGGACCTCCGATCGCTCTTCGAGCGCGGCCATGCGATGTCCCTCCCGGTTATAGTTTTGTTGGCGGGAGGCTACAGAGGAGCCGAGGCAAGGCGCAAGAGCCAAGGCAATGCTCCGCTCGTCCCCGCGAAAGCGGGGACCTAGGGCCAAACTGAATGGCGGTGCTTTTGTCGCTGGATTCCCGCTTGCGCGGGAATGAGCGGAGTGTGGATCGGCGCTACCGCTTCTTGCGCTTCACCTTCGCCATCTTCTCCAGCACGGCGCAGACCGAAGCGGTGTCCTGCGCGCCGAAGCCGCTCTTCTCCGCCTTGCGGTAGACCGGCTTGGTGGCGTCGAACAGCGGCGTGGGCACCTTGATCTTGCGGGCGTAGCCGCCGATCACCCGCATGTCCTTGTCCCACACCGCGATCTTCATGGTGGCGTCGTTGTACTTGCCCTTCACCATCATGGGCGCGCGCAGTTCGAACACGCGTGAGTTGCCGGCGCCGGCGGTGACCAGGTCGTAGATGGTCTGCGCCGGCAGGCCGGCCTTCATGCCCAGCACCATGGCTTCCGCCGAAGCGACGTTGTTGATGGCGACCAGCAGGTTGGCCACGTATTTCATCTTGCTGCCGTTGCCGAACGGGCCGACGTCGTAGACGTGGCGGCCGAGCGCGGCGAACATGGGCCTGAGCTTGCGGATCGCGGGGCGGTCGCCGCTGGCGTAGAAGACGAGATCGCCGGCCTTGGCCTGGGCGCCGGTGCCGCTCACCGGCACGTCGAGCATGACGTGGCCGGCCTTGCTCAGCACTTTGCGCGCTTTTTCCTTATCTGAAATCGCGAAGGTGCTCATCTCCACGATGGTCTTGCGCGGCAGCCCGGCGGCGGCGAAGGCGCGCGCGGTCTCGATCAGCGCCTGTGGCTTGGGCAGGCTGGTCAAGATGATTGGCGCCTGCTCGGCAACGTCGACGGCGCTGGCGGCGATATCGGCGCCGGCACGCTTGGCCTCGCGCCGCCGCGCGGCGCTG
>JARRNI010000475.1:0-4119 GCA_037385125.1 Pseudolabrys sp. | reverse complement strand
CTGCAGATGCGCCTGCTCCAGATGATTGAGATAGAGATGCGCGTCGCCGAAGGCGTGCACGAATTCGCCGCCCTTGAGCCCTGTCACCTGCGCCACCATCAGCGTCAGCAGCGCATAGGACGCGATGTTGAACGGCACGCCGAGGAACACGTCGGCCGAGCGCTGGTAGAGCTGGCACGACAGTCTGCCGTCCGCCACGTAGAACTGGAACAGGCAATGGCAGGGCGGCAGCGCCATCTTGTCGACGTCGGCCGGGTTCCAGGCGGTAACGATCAGCCGGCGCGAGTCGGGGTTGCGCCTGATCATGTCGACCACGTGGGCGATCTGATCGATGGTGCGCCCGTCCGGCGCCGGCCACGAGCGCCATTGGTGCCCGTAGACCGGCCCGAGCTCGCCGCGCTCGTCGGCCCATTCGTCCCAGATGTGCACGCCGTGGTCGGTGAGATACTTGATGTTGGTGTCGCCGGCCAGGAACCAGAGCAGCTCGTAGACGATCGACTTCAGGTGCAGCTTCTTGGTGGTGAGCAGCGGAACGCCGGCGGCCAGGTCGAAGCGCATCTGATGGCCGAACACCGACAAGGTGCCGGTGCCGGTGCGGTCGCGCTTTTCCGCGCCATCCGCCAGGATTCGTTCCATCAGGTCGAGGTATTGGCGCATTCCGCCTCCTTCCCGAGTCGGAAGATGGGCAAAATCGCCGCTGCGGGCAACGTGCCGTCCCGCCTTATCAACGCCCGAAAAGCACAGCCGGCGGCCCATGCAGCCGCCCGCGCGGCGGCGGTCGGCGCGCCGATTTATGCGCTTTTTACGCGCGACGGCCGAGGATTTACGCCGGTTTTCTGGCGGGCGCGCCTAGAACGAGCCTCGTTCTCCACGTCGTGGAGTGAGGGCCCCGCCATGCTTTCTGTCGTTTCCGGCGCCGTTCTTGTCGCGGTCAGCGGTACCGGTCTCTGGTACTTCATGCCGCGCAACGGCATGGTCCACCCCTGGGTCACCAAGCCGGTGCTCGATTCGCTGATCGTCATCACGATCATCGGCATCGCTGCCGTCGGCCTCGCCTTGATCGTCAGCGCCGCCGCCGGCTAGCCCGGGAGCCCGGGCAACGGGTTCCAACAAGCGGCAAGCGCAAGCGCGCAATCCGGACCCGGTTTCGCCGGTCGCGGTCAGCACCCGCTAACCATTCGTGTCACAAACGTTGTGCATGCCGCGGCGCCGCCGCCGGCCGCCCGCATTGCTGCTCCAATGTAAGCGCACTTGCTGAGCGCAAGAAGCAGAGCGCAAGAACCATGCACGCGCCGCCTTGCCCCAGTTCGCGATGCGGCCGAACGCGAGGGGAAAGTTCCATGCTGCAGAGCGCGCTCATGATTAAGCCTCGCCGCCAGCATCGTGCTCGGAATGTGGGTGATCTGGCGGATGACGCCGTGAGGAGATCAGCCGCGCCGCGTGCCCGCCGCCACCGCGCGCGCTGGCGGTCCCTCGGTTTCCTCGCCCGGCGCGCGCCCGCTCCTGGCGGAATCGATAATCGCGCTGCCGCACTGCGGACAGTGCCAGCCCTCGTCGGCATGCACCATCGCCACCCGGCAGATGGGGCAGGAGCGCGTGGTTAGTCGTCGGATCATGGCCATGCGGGCTAGATGTCCCGCGCTCCCGGTTGCGGCAATTCAGGGCGCCCCCTATCCGTAATGCCCCGGAGGTGTCTGCGTGCGGTGGAAAGCGGGCATAACTTTACCGTCGCGCGAACCGCCGGGCGGCACGGGCGTTTGATCCAGCAAGGACGACGCCGGAGGTCCTGTAATGCCACACATAACCAGCCTGCCCGCGCGCTTCCCGGCCGAGACCAAATACGTGCTGGAAGCCCGCGGTAACATGGTGCGCCGCTACGTCGAGTTCCCGAACGGCGAGCGCGTGGAACTCGAGCCCCGCAAAGCGCTCAGCTGCCGCTGCCTGGCGCTGCGCGAGCTCGACACCGCCCGCAAGAAGCCGGCCAAGGCCGCGGCGGCCTAGACGAAACCGGCGAAGCCAACAGCGGCGGCCAACGCGAACATCCACAACGGATTGACGCGCGTGAAATAGGCGACCGCCACCGTCGCCGCGGTGATCAGCGCGGCATAAACGTTATGGTCGGCCGCGCGCGCCAGCACAAAGCCGCTCGCCCCGAGCAGCCCGAGCGCCACCGGCACCAGGCCCGCCTGCACCGCCACGCGCCAGCGCGCGTCCTTGAAACGCTCCCAGGTGCGCGCCACCGCAAAGGCCAGCACGCAGGTCGGCCCCACCATGGCGGCCACCGCCACGCCCGCGCCTTTCAGCCCCGCCACGTGGAAGCCGATCAGCGCCACGATGATGACGTTGGGCCCGGGCGAGATCTGCGAGATCGCGTACAGGTCGGCGAACTGGCGGTCGCTCATCCAATGCATCACGCCCACCGCCACCCGGTGAATCTCCGGGATCGCCGTATTGGCGCCGCCCACCGAGATCAGCGATAGCGACGCAAACAGCGTGAATAGCGCGAACAGCGGGTTCTGGTTCATGGCGTCACAGCTCGAACCAGGCGAGCGCGATGCTGACCGGCGCCAGCGCGAGGAACACGTAAGGCAGCGGCCAGTGCATGACGGCGACGCCGACGAAGGCGAGGATCGCGATTAGCGGCGCCGCGCGCAGGCGCTTCATGCTGAACAGTGGCGCGGCCATCTTGGCCACCGCCGCGATCAACAAGCCGCAGGCCGAGGCGGCAATGCCGGCGAGCACGTGATCGAGCACGGGCGCGTCGCCGTAGCGCTCGTAGAAATAGGCCAGCACCAGCACGATCGCGAGCGGCGGCCCGATCAGCCCGACGACCGCCACCACGGCGCCGCCCACGCCGCCGAAGCGGCTGCCGAACACCACCGCGAAATTGATGGTGTTGGGACCCGGCAGGAACTGCGACAGCGCGAAGGTCTCGTTGAACTCCTTTCCGCTCATCCATCCTTTGCGCTCGACGATCATGCGGCGCGACCAGGGCAGCGCGCCGCCGAAGGCGGAGAGCGAGACCTGTACGAAGGCGTGCAGCAGCTCGGTCAGCGAGGGGCGCGCCGGCGGTTGATCCGCGGACCCGGCCGCGGGCGGCACGGCGCTCGGTTGTGGCGACTCCGACATGGCGGCGAGATTTATCCCGCTCCGGCGCGTGCGGCTAGCCGGGCAAGGCCGGGCGCCCCCCTGCCGCATCGCCATGGCCGCATCCCGCGATCCAAGCTTGACCAGCACACCCCTGGTGGTCGTAATTGGGCGCCGCCCGGCCGGCTCGCCGGCCACTTCGCGCTTTTCGGCGGCATCGAGGTGATGCTGAATGTCATTGGGACTGCGGCTCGCGTTGATGGTGCTGCTGGCCGCGGCGCCCATCTTCCTGATCGAAGTCATCCGCGAGCTGCACCTGCGCGACGCCCGCCGCGCCCGCGTGATCGAGCACGTGGAGACGCTCGCCGACCAGATTGCCGCACGCGAGAACCGCTTCATCGAGGCCGCCCGCTTCCTGCTCACCGGCATTTCGCGGCTCGACGAGGTCACCGACCGTCAAACCGCCCAATGCAGCCGCGAAATGGGCCAGATCGCCATCCATTTCCCGGAGATCAACGCCATCGCCGTGACCGACGCCGCCGGACAAGCATTCTGCGGCAGCAATCCGGGGGCCGCCGCGCTCGCGCTCGGCGACCGACCCTATTTCCAGGCGGCGCTGCGCAGCAAGGCCATGCAGACCAGTGGCTACATTCTCGGCCGCGCCAGCCACCGCGGCAGCGTCGTGTTCGCCTATCCCGTGCTCGACAAGGGCGGCCGCGTTGATGTCGTCATTGTCCTTGCCTTCAGCACCGACGTGCTGGCGCGCGAGCTCAACAATCCGCCGCTGGGCGCCGGCGCCTTCGCGACGCTGGTCGATCCGCGGGGCAAGGTGGTGGCGCGCTGGCCCGACCCGAAGAAATGGATGGGCCACGATCTTTCCGGCGTGGGCTGGGCGAAAGCCGCGCTCGCCAACCAGCACAGCGTCGTCAGCACGACGGTCGACGGCAAGAGCGGCGCCTATGCCGTGGCGTCCGCGCCCATGGAGGCGCCGGCGCAACTGACCGTATTGACCGGTCGTCCGCTGGGGCCGGT
>JARRNI010000474.1:0-6789 GCA_037385125.1 Pseudolabrys sp. | reverse complement strand
TCGCTGCGCCCGCTGCTCGGCGTGCCGGACGACCTCGCCATCATCGACATCATGCTGTTCGGCGTGCCGGCCAAGCCGCCCTATAAGCGCTGGAAGAAGACGCTGCCGCAGATCGTGAGTTGGGACAGGTTTGACATGAAGAACTACATGACCCTCGACGAGATCGACGCCTGGGTGCGCGAGACGCGGCACAAGGTCATGTATCGCGACGAGGCAAAGGTTGATTAGCGCGCGGCCGCGCGTTCCGCCCGCGGGCCCTCGATCGTCGCGGTCACCTTGATAACGCCGCGTCCCAACATGTTCAGCGCCTTGGCGGCGGCGAGCGAAAGGTCGATCATGCGGCCTTTGTCGAACGGGCCACGGTCGTTAACGGTGACGACGACGCTGCGATGGGTGCGCGGGTCGCTCACGCGCCGGCGCGTGCCGAACGGCAGCGTGCGGTGGGCGCAGGTGAATTTCTTCGGGTCGTAGCGGGCCCCCGAGGCGGTCGTTCCCTCATGGTCTTTGCTGTAATAGGCGGCATGCCCCGAGAACGTCTTCGGGCCGGTGGCGCGCGCGAGTCCACTCCCCAGCAGGGCACACGCCAAGCCCACCGCCAAGCCGAACCGCCAACCTTTGACCGCCCCGCCCATGGATATCTCACCCGTCCCAGTAATTGTGCAACAAACTAAACGGGCATTCCCCGGGCGCGTTCCTTGCGCCGGTGCAACCGAAATACGCAGTCGACTTGCGCAATCAACCCGCGCGGCGGAACTTGGTTCCAAGCCGACAATGACAATTTCACTGCCGACTCGCGAACGCGGCAAGGGATGCCGACGGGGCGGCAGATGGCTGCGCGCGGTGCATGCGGCCGCGCCCCTCGGGCCTCAGCTTGTTCCGCTTTGCCGCAAAATCACGCGGAACCGAGGGCCTGACAGGAACTGGCCGTGCGATCCATACGTTTTGCGAATGTACCGCGTCGCGCGGCACACAACACCCAACAACAAAAGGGAGATGCGGCTATGAAGACGATGGACGAACTGTTCACGGACCTGATGCAGGACGTGTATTACGCCGAGAAGGAGCTGACAAAGGCGCTGCCCAAGATGGCAAAGGAAGCCAAGCACGAGAATCTGAAGAAGGCGTTCAGCGACCATCTGAAGGAGACCGAGGGCCACATCCAGCGGCTCGACAAGGCCTTCGAGATGATCGGCAAGCCGGCCAAAGGCAAGAAGTGCGACGCCATCCTCGGTATCATCGCCGAGGGCGAAGAGGTCATCAAGGATGTCAGCGACCCGCAGACGGAGGACGCCGGCCTGATCGCTTCCGGCCAGGCGGCCGAGCATTACGAGATCGCGCGCTACGGCACGTTGTGCTCCTGGGCGAAGCTCCTGGGCAAGCCGCAGGTGGCAAACCTGCTGCACCAGACGCTAGAGGAAGAGAAGAAGGCCGACGCGCTGCTGACCCAGCTCGCCGAGCGTTCGGTCAACCAGCACGCGGTGGCGTGACCCACAGCTTTATCGCCACTGGCTGTCATCGCCCGTGAAAGCGGGCGATCCAGTAACCCCGGTCTTTCCACTGATCGACAGGTCCGCGTTTGCTGGATGCCCCGCATTCGCGGGGCATGACAGTTTTGGCTACCTGAACTCCGGCAACTGCTGCTTCACCCGCGCCATGCCCGCCCAGGGGTCCCTGCGCAGGCGCTTGAGGCGCTGCACCATGTTCCGCACCGTGTAATGGTTGGCGCTCTTGAGCCGGCCGAGCTCGGACCAGGCGACTGGCGCCGCGACCGGAGCGCCGTCACGGGCGCGGGTAGAGTAGGGCGCGATGGCGGTCGCTTCCCGGCTGTTGCGCAGCCAGTCGACGAAGATGCGCTTGTCGCGCCGCGCCTTGCTGGCACTGGCGAGATAGCGCCCGGGCTCGTCCTTCGCCATGCTCAACGCGAGCGTCTGCGCGAATTTTTTGGCGACGGCCCAGGGCGCGGGCGCAATCGGCACCACCACGTGCAGGCCCTTGCCGCCGGTGGTCTTGACGTAGCTCTTGAGCTTGATCCGCTTGAGCCGGTCGCGCGCCTCGCGCGCCCCCTCAACCACATCACCGAAGCCCATGCCGGGCCCTGGATCGAGGTCGAACACCAGGCGGTCGGCGCGCTCGCGGTCATCAATCGTGGAGCCGCGCAGATGGATTTCCAGCGCGCCGCCCTGCACCAGCGCGATCAGCCCATCGAGATCCTCGACCGAAATGATCTGGCTGCCTTTCTCCGGCACCAGGTGAAGAAACTCGGTGGGGATGCCGGCGCGCGCGTGCTTCTGGAAGAAGCATTGCCCCATGTCGGCACCCTCCGGGCAGCGCACCAGCGCAATGGCGCGGCCGACCACGTGCGGCCGCATCCATTTCCACACTTTGCCGTAATAATCGGAGAGTTGCTCTTTGGTGACGCCGGCGTCTTCCCAGTAGATGCGGTCGGGATGGCTGAGCCTGACCTTGCCCGCCATGGCGCTCGCCCGGTGCCCGCGCGCCTTGCGACGCTGCGCCCGGGTCCGCTTCTTGTCCGCCATCAGTGCGTTTCCGTCCTTGGCTGGCTTGTCGTGCCGCACGCCCTGGAACGAGGCCTGCCGTACCCGGTCGCCGTGCGTCCAGCCGTGGAAGTCAACTTCCACCACCATGTTCGGTTCGACCCAGACCGGCTTGCGCCGACCCTTCTCGTCCTTCGGCACAGGCTTGAACGGCGGCGTCTTGCGCGCGCGGGAATTGAGCGTGCGGTAGAGCCGGTGCGCCGTGTCGTGGGTGAAGCCGGTGCCGACGCGGCCGGCATAATGCAGCTTGCCGTGATCGTGATAGGCGAGCACCAGCGCGCCGACAGCATGGGCGTCGGCCGAGGAGGGCGCAAAGCCGGCCACCACCAGTTCCTGTCGGTCGGAGCATTTGGTCTTCACCCAGTCGTGCCCGCGCCCGGAGCGATAAGGCTTGTCCTTGAGCTTCGAGATGATGCCTTCCAGCCCCATCTTGCAGGCCTTCTTGAGCAAGGCCGGGCCGGGCCGGGCGAGCGAGCGGCTGAGCTGCAAATGGCGGCCGTGGCCGCGCCGGATCAGCTTGGCGAGCGCGGCCTTGCGGGCGGAAAGCGGCTGCCCCTGCAGGTCGTTGCCGTCGAGATGCATGAGGTCGAAGGCGTAGAGCACCATGCGGCCGTGCCGGCTGCCGCTTAGGTCCTGCTGGAGCAGCGAGAAACGCGAGATGCCCTTGTCGTCTTCCACCACCAGTTCGCCGTCGAGCAGCGCCGTCTTGGCTTTGAGCTTGCCCACCGACTGCGCGACGCTCCGGAACTTGTCGGTCCAGTCCAGTCCCTTGCGGGTCAAGAGCTTGACCTTGCCATGGTCGAGCCGCGCCTGGATGCGATAGCCGTCGAATTTGATCTCGTGCTCCCAGCGCTCGCCTTGCGGCGCCTTGTCGACCAAGGTAGCGAGACAAGGCTTGACGAATCGGGGGAGCGCCGCGTGCGGCGCCTCGCGCAGCGCGCGGTCGGCCGTGCGCCGGCTGCGCCGCGGCTTGGCCGTCTTGCGCATCAGGCGGCGGTCGTGATGCGTCTTGCTGGCAGCCTTGCTTTGCTTACGGGCCGTCTGCGTCATCGCCGCTTGCTCCGCTTGGCTTTGCGTTTGGCCTTCTTTGCCTTCTTGGTCTTCTTGCGTTTCGGCTTGGCGGTTTTGTGCTTGCTCTTCTTGCCCTTAGCCTTGCTCTTGCTTTTGGCTTTGCGCCTGCGTTGGGCGATCTCGCCCATGTCGCGGCCGGTCTTCACCGAAAGCGGCTGCTCCTCCAGGATGTCCTTGTCGCCTTTCGCCCGCGCATCCTCGTCGCGCTGCTTGATCAGCAGCCAGTTGTCGCGCTTTTCGCCGCGGCGCCGGCGCATGCGCACCAGGTGCCAGCCGCCATGCAGCTTCGTGCCGGCGCCGTATTCGCCCTCAGGGATCGTGCCCTCGAACTTGTTGTAGTCGATCGGGTGATCCTCGACCTGCACCGCCAGGCGCTTCTCGCCCGGCACCAGGCTGGGGCCGCGCGTTACCGCCCAGCTCTTCATCACGCCGTCGAGTTGCAGGCGCAGATCGTAATGCAGCTGCCGCGCCGCGTGTTTCTGCACGACGAAAGCGTGGCCAGCCTTGCCGACCTTGCCGCGCGGCTCCTTTGTGACGCCGAAGCGGCGCTTGGCGTTGTATGAGGTGAGGGCGGCCATTCGGTCAGCTCGCCCGCCTGACCTTCTTGCGCGAGCTCGATTTCGAACTCGTTTTCTTGCGCCCGCTCGAGCTCTTGCGCCGCGTCGATGAGCGCCGCGAGCCGCCGCTTCGGCCTCCGCCACCGCGCGCGCTGCGCCGCAAGGCGTCCATCAAATTGATCACGTTGCTGGGGCGCTCTTCGCTCACCGCCGGCGGCGCCTTGCCGGCGCGCTTGGCCTTGATCAGATCCATCAGCGCGCTCTCGTAGCGGTCCTCGAACTTGGAGGGATCAAAATGCCCCTTCTTGCTCTCAAGAATCTGCACCGCGAGCTTGAGCATGTCGGCCGGCACCTTGATGTCCCTGATGTCGTCGAAATAGCTCTTCTCGTTGCGCACTTCGGTCTTGTAGCGCAGCGCGGTCGCCATCAGTCCTTTGCGGCGCGGGGCGAGCAGCAGCAGGTGCTCGCGCCGGTAGATCACCACGCGCGCTAAGCCCACCAGATCGTCCTTGCGCATGGCCTCGCGGATTACCGCGAAAGCCTCCTGCGCCATGTCGTCCTGCGGCACCAGGTAGAACGACTCGTCCAGATAGATGCGGTCCACTTCCGCCATCGGCACGAACTGCTCAATCTCGATGGTGTGCGTGCTCTCCAGCGCCACGTTGTCGAGCTCTTCCTCCTCGACCAGGACGTATTGCCCCTTCTCGTACTGGTAGCCCTTGACGCGGTCCTCCGGCTCGACCGGGTCGCCGGTCTCTGCGTCGATCACCTCGTTGCGGATGCGGTTGCCGGTGTCCCGATTGATGATGTTGAACCTGATCCGCTGGCTCTTCGTCGTCGCCGGATAAAGCGCTACCGCGCAGGAAACCAGCGACAGCTTGAGATAGCCCTTCCAATTCGGCCGCGGTGCCATGAACGCAACTCCTGAAACGCACTTGTGAGGCAACGATCGGCGAATTGAACCGGTTCCGCCGCTGGGCGGCTTTGATCTGCGACAAGACGGCAAAAAACCATCGCTATTTCAGGCATTTGCGAGGCGCCCGGGGCCGCCCGGGCCGGCCCCTTAGGAACGATTCGACGAAGGCGGGCGTTTTCTTCGCAACTTTGCGGCCGGCATTGCCGCAAACGGAGAAACAACATGATGAGGATCACGTGCTGGGTTGGGCATTGACGTTTCTGATCATCGCGATCATCGCCGCCATCTTCGGCTTCGGCGGCATCGCGGGCGTGGCGGTCGAGGCCGCCAAGATCATCTTTTTCGTAGCGATCACCCTGTTCGCCATCTCGGCGGTCGTCGGCCTGGTGCGAGGCCGCTCGCCGACAGTACCGTAGCGTACCCGTATCGCGTAAAAGTCTGTAAAATCGCACACGGCCTAGCCTCGCGCGGCTCTCCTGGAGGGCCGCGCGAGGTTTTTTGCAAGGCCGCCTTCACGATAGCATGAGCGGGCCGCGGCCGCGGCTTGCCTGCGCGCGGAACCAGCGCGAACATGGCGCGCTTGCATCGGAGGAAAGCCGACGTGTTGCGTTTGATCCCCGCCTTGGTGCTTGCGGCCGCGCTGCTGCCGGCCGGCCCGGCCGTGGCGCAGCAGAGCGACGGCAAAGAAGCCATGAAGGCGACCGCGCCGATGAAAATGACGCCGCCGGGCGAGGGCGACGCCATGCGCGAATGCGACAGAATGGCGGTGAAGCAGCATATCAAGATGGAAGACCATGCCCGCTTCGTGCAGGACTGCATCGCCCGCAAGATGGCCGGAAAGAAGAAATAGCGCGTCGCGCCGCTGCGTAGCCCTCTTTGACGCCGCGCAGGCACCGGAACGAACGAGCCGAGAATGGGGTCGCGCCGGCCGCCGATCGGGTAGGCGCCGGCGTATTTTCCCGGGTGTGGCCGGCCGTGCGGGCCTACCGTTATTGGCGCAGGTTCCCGCGCATTGCGCGGCCCGCATTGATCTAATGCAAAGCCGTGGGCTCGCGCATTGGCTACGCAGTCCCTAATTCCCGAGACGGATTGAGATTGCGGAGTTCTTCATGATGTGGATCGCCCACGAGGACGCGATCGAGATGTATGCCCGCTTCTGCCGGGCGCATTACGGCGCGGCGGCCGGCGAGACGGTACGCGCCAGGGCCAAGGATCTCGAGAGGATAGGCGACCTTGAAGGTCGCCGCGTCTGGAACGAGGTGGCCGACGAAATCGACAAGCAGCAGCAGGCGGGGCAACAGCAGCCGGCCGCGGTGCACTGACACGCGCTGGCCGGCCGGCGCGAGCGCCGGGCGCTTGCGCCCCGCGCCTCACCTTTTGTCTGTCTCCGCGCGCTGGCCGCGTTACTGGCTATTGTTCGGTGCGGTGGTCGGAGGCGTCGTGGAAGGCGGGTTCTTTGCCGGCGGCGCATTATTGGCCGGCGGCGTATTATTGGCTGGCGCCTTCGCGGTTCCCGCCGTGTTGCCGGCCGGTGCATTGGCCGCCGGCGCCGTCACGGGCGCAGGCGTTCCGGCAGGCGCAGCGCCGGTGGTGACCGCCGGTCTGACCGGCGCGGTCGCCGTGCGCGGCCTAGCGCCCCACCAAGCCCCCCACCACCAGATGCCAATGCCGATGGCGATCAGGACGATGA
>JARRNI010000473.1:0-7200 GCA_037385125.1 Pseudolabrys sp. | reverse complement strand
ACGAAATGCGAGCGCACCGGCGCATTGGCGACGCGGAATTCCTCGGTCACGACGTAGCGCTCGAGGAAGCTGCGCTCGCCGCCGCCATATTGTTTCGGCCAGGTCATGCCGATCCAGCCTTTGGCGCCGACGCGCTTGCTGAACGCGCGATTGTGCGAATCGCCATGGCCGGGCCGATAGGGGTCGAAGGTGCCGGCGGCGATTTCCTCGGCCAGGAAGGCGCGCACCTCCGTGCGCAAGGTCTCGCATTCCGGCGGCAGGCGGATGGGATCGAATTGCAAATTGGTGCTCATCGCGACGCCACCAGCGGCCAGAATTCATCGGCGCCGCGCCGCGCCACGTTGCGGCCGAGCTCGGCGGCCCACCAGTTTTCGTCGCCGAAATCGTCGCGCCAGGCCAGCATGCGCAAGGTGAAGCGATGCAAGATGTGCTCCTGGGTGAAGCCGATGGCGCCGAACACCTGGTGCGCGATCGCCGAGCCTTCGGCCGCGGCTTCGGCGCAGCGGATCTTGGCCGAGGCGGCTTCCAGGAAAACCGCGTCTTCGGCGGCTTGCGTCTGCGACAGCGCGTCGGCGGCCGAGCCGGCAACCGCCAGCGCCGCCGCCACCTCGCCGGCGAGCCGCGCGAGATTTTGCTGGACCGCCTGGAACTTGCCGATCTTGCGCTCGAAGGCGACGCGTTCGTTGGCGTAATCGACGGCGAGCGACAGGATGGCCTCCAGCGCCCCGGCGGTCTGCACGCTGCGCGCCGTCGCCCCCATCTGCATCAGCGCACGCTGGTCGAGCGCGGCCGGCGCAGGCGCGCTGCGCAGCGCCTTGACGCCTTCGAAGCTCACGGTGTTCGACGCATCGCCGGCCAGGTTTTGTCCCTGGCCCAGCCGGCAGTCCTTCGCCGCCACCAGCGCGACCACGGCGCCGCCGTCACCTTCGGCCAGCACGGCGATGTGCTCGGCTTGCGACGCGAAGGGCACCGCCGTAGCACGTCCGTTCAAGGTGCCGTCGCCACCTAACGCGATGCGGTCACGCGGCCGGCAGGGCGCCAGCGTCATGGCACCCGCCGGCGCCTGAAGGCCTGCGCGCGCAATGAGCCAGCCCGCCAGCAGCGTCTCGGCCAGCGGCGCGGCAAGCGCGAAGCGGCCGGCCACGCCCAGGATGGCAAAGCCGTCGGCCAGGCTGGCGCCGGCGCCGCCCAGGCTTTCCGGCACCCAGGCGAGCGGCAGCCCGGCCTCGCTGACCGCCTGCCAGAGCGGTGCCCGACACGCCTCGTTGCCGGCCTGGTTGACCGTCTGCGGGTCGGCGAGGTCGGCAAAAATCCGCGCCGCCATCTCGGCGACGATATGGTCGCTTTCCGCTACCACGATTGTTGTTTTCCCGCTCCCGGCCGCTTCGCGCCGCAGGGTGGGATGGGGCGGCGGCCCGGTCAAGCGGGACGTTGGCGGGAGAAAACGGCCGCCGCCGTCGACCGCAGCCGCGAATAGCATCTGGATTAAGTAATATTCTGTGGCAACAGGACGCCCGCTGATGTGGGGATATGGACATTCGGGCTATTCTTACTTGACGACTCGCTGACCTGCGGATCGCCGTCTTTGCCCCGCCCACGGAGGCACAATGAACGCCCTCAAACCGCTCGATAATTTTCCACTCACCCGCAGCGCCGATCCCGAGGAAGTACGCGCGGCGCTCGCCAAGGTGTATGCGGAGCCGACGCTGGAGCTAGGCCGCGGTGCCAGGAAACTCAATGGCAGAATCAACGAATGCCGGTTGCAGAGCATCCGGCTTGCCTACGGCGCCTACGGCGTGGACACGTGCTTCAATTTTCCGGCGGTCGACTGTTTCATGCAGATTGTGCCGCTGCGAGGTCGAGGAGAAGTCACGAGCAGGCGACAGCCGGTCTCGTTGGCTGCGGGCGGGTTGACTGCGACGATTTCGCCGGACGCCGGTTATCTGGGCAAATACAGCCACGACTACGAGGGTCTCCTCTTAAAGCTTGATCGGAGGGCATTGAAGAGAAAGCTGAGTGCAATGACGGGAGTCGTCATTGATCAACCGTTGAAAATGGACCTTCAGGACAACAACGGCACTCAATCGGCGCAGACGCTGCACCAATATCTTCGCGTGCTCGCCACCATGCTGAACGACGCGCGTCCGCCGCTGCCGGCCTGGTGGGTCTCGCAGACCGAGCAGCTGCTGATGGTGATGTTCCTGTGCGGCCACCGGCACAATTACAGCCACCTGCTGGAGCAGGAGGCGGCCGATCCCGCACCCTGGCAAGTGCGCAAGGCGGAAGACTACATCGAGGCGAATTGGCAAGAGCCTGTCACGCTGGAAACCCTCGCCGAAGTCACCGGCGTGAGCGGCTTCAGCCTGTTCCGGGCTTTCCGCAGGATCCGCGGCTATTCGCCCTTCGAGTTCGCGGCTGAGGTACGATCGAGAAACCCGAAATGACAGAAGATCGCGCGCTGCCTCTCAATTCTTATCCGCTGATGTGCACCAGCGATGCCGAGGAAATGCGCGCCTCGTTCGCGCACATCTATGGCCGCCCTGGCATGGAATTCGTCGGTCGCGACAGAGCGCTTCGGGCTGTCGTGAATCACTGCGGGCTGGAGCATATCGAGATAAACTACGGATCGTACGGCACGGAGCTGGCCTTGCGGTTTCCGGAGAGCCGGTTTGTCTCGCAAATTTTCCCGATCAGAGGATCTGCCGAAGCGCGCGTGGGCGGGCAATCGGTCACGATTGATACCGAACGCAGCGTTGTGGTTTCCGGCGGAGCCGCGCTGAACATTTCAAACAACGCGGACTATGAACGCCTGATTTTGTGCATCGACTCGAAGGCTCTGGCACAGCGGCTCACCGCGCTGACCGGGGTAACGGTGCCGTTGCGGATGCACCACACGCAGGACCTCAGGGCGCAGCCGGCGCGCCTTTTGCGCGCGAATTTCATGTTCCTCGTGAACCAACTGAGTTTGGACGCTCCGATGGCGCGCATAGTCCTGGCGGAATTCGAACAGAACCTGATGACGGCATTTCTTTATGCCAACAGGCACAACTACAGTCATTTGCTGGAGCGGGATCCGCCGGACGCCGCCCCGCACGACGTGCGCCTGGCCGAGGCGTATATCGAGGCCAACTGGGACAAGCCGTTCAATCCGGATGCGCTCGCGGCGGAAACGGGCGTCGGCCTTCGCTCCCTTTTTAGGCGTTTCCGGCAAAGCCGCGGCTGTTCGCCGATCGAGTTCCTGCGGCAAGTGCGGCTGTGCCGCGCGCGCGAAACCTTGGAAAGTCCCGGGCCGGCCGCCGCGGTCGCCGACGTGGCTTTCGCCTGCGGCTTCGGCAGCGTCGCGCGCTTCAGTGAAGACTATCTCAGAAGGTTCGGGGAGTTGCCGTCGGTGACGCTCGAACACGCCAAGCGGGCGAAACCTTCGCTGCATTGAACGCGATCGGTGACGGCAGGCATCAAGCGTTCGTTTTGTCTTCAACGGTCGCGCTTCTTTGCGCGCGCTCGGTCGGCGCGCAAGCGGTTTTCATAATCCAGTTTGTTATGCGATGCCAATGTTAAAGAAGAACATGGCATCCGACGAATATTGCTAGCGCCTATTAACTAATCCGCAATCGCGCGGGCTCAATTTTTATCGCGCAAAGACAAGCACATCCGTCGCCCCAAAAAGTCTCAGAGTGAGTCAGCAGACATCATGAGCGAGCCAGCTGTTGCTTCGGCAAATCTTGGCGCCGACCAGGTCGGTCATGCCGACTTGGCGGCCGCCGGCGCGGCGGGCGCCGAGACGAGCCCCACGCAACTCATCAGCTTCGCCATCGGCGAGGACCAGTACGGCGTCGACATCATGGCCGTGCGCGAGATCAAGGGTTGGACCGAGATAACGCCGCTGCCGCGGCAGCCGCAATATGTGCGCGGCGTGCTCAATCTGCGCGGCGTGATCGTTCCGATCGTCGACCTGCGTTGCCGCTTCGGTCAGGGGCTGACGCAGGCGACACAAATCAAACCGGTGCCGCGCGTGGCGCAAGCCCAGCGGCTCAATTACCTTTCAGGTCTGGTCACCACCGAAGACGCCATGATCGCGCTGATCGACCTTCCGAATTTACTCACACTGCCCGTCGATGAAGTCGGCGAGGAATCGAACGCCGCCTGAGGCGCAACCTCGAAGGATTGATGGAGGCCAGCGTGCTCACGTTTGAACTGTCGCGCGAATCTGCGAGCCGGCATGATCGAATGCGAGAGTCTGCATTCGGTCGGAAGACATAAAGACAATCTCTCCCAACAAGCCGCGTCTTAGACGCAGCTATCTCTACACCCAGAGGGCACTCAAATGCTTCGGCTTTCGAACACCCGAATCGGAATCAAACTCGCGATCATGTCCGGCCTGGGCGTAGTTCTGGTGGCGGCCATGATCGTCACCCAAGTGATGGGCAATGCCTCGGCCAACAAAATTGGGCTGGTGTTCGGCTTTGCCGCCATCGTAGTTCTGATTGCTTTGGCGATGTTCAGCACCACGGCCGTTGCCCGCCCGCTTGGCAAGATGGCTGACGTGCTGAATGCGCTGGCCAATGACCATATCGCCGATGTGCCTTACACCAATCGCGGCGATGAGATCGGCGCGATAGCCAAGGCGACTGAGGTGTTCAAGCAATCGGTCGCCGACAAGATGATCAATCTGCGTGTCCGCACCGCGCTCGACACCTGCCAGACCAACGTCATGGTCGCCGATGAGAACTACAACATCATCTATATGAATCAGACGATGATGGACATGATGCGGGCGAATGAGATCAAGCTCCGCCAGCGGCTGCCGAATCTCGATACCAACAAGCTTATTGGCAGCTGCATTGACATATTCCACAAGAACCCGGCGCATCAGCGCGGCATGCTCGACAAGTTGACGAGCACCATACAGACTGATCTTGAACTCGCGGGCCTCAACTTCCACCTGGTGGTCTCGCCAATCGTCGACAAGAATGGCAAGCGTCTCGGCACGACGGTCGAGTGGAAGGACGAGACCGCGGAAAAGGCCGTCGAGCGGGAAATCGACACGATCGTCCAAGCTGCCGTTGCGGGTGACTTCTCGCAGCGGGTTCCGGTCGAAGGCAAGAAGGGCTTCATGCTCAATCTTGCCAACGCGATGAACGGGCTCTGCGACAACACCGGCAAGGCGCTAGACGACCTGGCGACGATGGTGGGCTCGCTCGCCGAAGGCGATCTGACGCGGCGCATCACCGCTCAATATCAGGGCATGTTCGACAAGCTGAAGACCGACGTCAACATGATGGCCGATCGGATCAGTGCGACCATTGCCGAGATCAAAGGCTCCGCGCGCGAGGTTACCAATGCCTCCGGCGAGATTTCTGCCAGCACGACCGACCTGTCGCAGCGTACCGAGGAGCAGGCCGCTAGCCTGGAAGAGACCTCGGCCTCGATGGAGGAAATCGCCGCCACTGTAAAGAAGAACGCGGAAAACGCCCAGGAGGCCAACCAATCGGCCGGCGGTACCCGCGAGGTTGCCGATCGCGGCGGCCAAGTGGTTGCCAAGGCGGTTGACGCCATGGCGCGCATCGAGGAATCGTCGCGCAAAATTTCCGACATTATCGGCGTGATTGACGAGATCGCCCGCCAGACCAACCTGCTTGCGCTCAATGCCGCGGTCGAGGCCGCGCGCGCAGGCGACGCAGGCCGCGGCTTCGCCGTGGTGGCTTCCGAGGTGCGCAGCCTGGCGCAGCGCTCGTCCCAGGCCGCCAAGGACATCAAGGACCTGATCACGAACTCCAACGGTCAGGTGAAAGACGGCGCCGATCTGGTCAACAAGGCCGGTACCGCGCTCAACGAGATCGTCGACTCGATCAAGAAAGTGGCGGACATCGTTTCCGACATTGCCACCGCCAGCAGCGAGCAAGCGACTGGCATCGAGCAGGTCAACAAAGCACTCACCCAGATGGACGAGGTGACGCAGCAGAACTCGGCCCTGGTCGAGGAGAATGCCGCCACCGCCAAGACCTTGGAGCAGCGGGCCAAGGCGATGGATGAGCGCGTTGCCTTCTTCCGGCTCGACAACGCCGAGGTCGAGTACATGGCGCCGGCCGCCGAGGCCCGCGATCTGCGGCCGGCCGCTGCGGCTCCTTCAAAGGCGCCGGCGGCTCCGCCAAAGCAGCAGCGCGCTCCGTTGCCGCCTACGCGCGGGCCTGCCGCCAAGGCCAACGGCAGCCGCGGGCCAGTCGGGCGCATGCAGGCGGCTCTCGCGACAGCCGTCAACAGTGATCCGGAGTGGAAGGACTTCTAAATGCACGCCGTCCGTGGCGAGGCTCGGGAGCTTGCGGTCCCCGAGCCTGCCTCCAATGCGGTCCGTGAATTCGCGTTCTCGGAAGCGGATTTTCGCAGCCTGGCGCAGCTCGCCTATGACTTCGCCGGGATTTCGCTGAGCGAGAGTAAGCGCAACCTCTTGTACAGCCGGCTGTCCCGCCGGCTGCGCATTCTGGGCCTCACGGCGTTCAGCGAATACCGCGAGCGGCTGACATACGACCAACGCGAGGTCGAGAACTTCATCAATTCGATCTCGACCAACCACACCAAGTTCTTTCGCGAGGCCCATCACTTCGAGCATCTGAGCGCCCATGTCGCGGCCGCGTTCGCGCGGACCGCGGCGGCGACCGGCAATCGCCGGCTGCGCGTCTGGTCGGCCGGCTGCTCCAGCGGCGAGGAGCCCTACACCATCGCGGTGGTGCTCAAACGCGAGATCGGCGATCTGCGCGGCCACGACGTGCGCATCCTGGCCACCGACATCGATACCGAGGTGCTGGGCAAGGCCGCGCGCGGCGAATATGCCGGCGCCACCCTCGACGAAGTGCCGAAGCCTTATCTCGAGTATTTCAAGCGCGCGGGCGACAAGGTGGTCATGGACGGCGACATCCGCTCGCTGATCGCTTTCCGGCGCCTCAACCTGATGGACGAGCCCTGGCCGTTCAAAGGCCTGTTCGACGCCGTGTTCTGCCGCAACGTCATGATCTATTTCGACGGGCCGACCAAGGCAAAGCTCATCCAGCGCTTCGTGCGGCAGATCAAGCCGGGCGGCTGGCTCTATATCGGTCATTCCGAATCGCTGATCGGCGCCCATCCGGGCCTGCAGTCGGCCGGACGTACCATCTACCGGAGGGATGCGTGACTGCCGCCACCGCGCTGAGAGACGCGCCGAGCGCC
>JARRNI010000472.1:0-4139 GCA_037385125.1 Pseudolabrys sp. | reverse complement strand
TCACGCCAGCGCTAAACTAACATTCTAACTGGACCACTCGATGGGGGCCGGTCAATTTTATCTAATTTGAGCGATCATTTATAGGCCTCGGAAATGATGCCGTTCTAAAACTCCTGACGGCCTTCCGGAACTTTACTAGGCGGATAAATAGCTACGCTATGATTCCCCCGCGCGGCTCACAAGTTGGGAGTGAGCCAATGGAGGGCCACCGCATGTCTACAGGCAAAAAAGATTGCGACGGCCGAGCACGGTCGGCAGCCTGGACGGCCGCAGGCGATTTGTACACTGCATTACTTGAGACATATTGGATTATCGATGCGGCCCCTTGTGATCCAAGCGTGCTCGCTCAATTAAAAACTTCTATCACGAATGCAATATTAAGCGGTGAGGTCGGCCGCATGGAACAAGCATTTGGTGAAGCGCAAATCGCGATCTCTTCAGAGATTGCGTCAGCATCAATTTATTGAGAAATCGGATTGTTCCCGGCGCAGATTATCTTTTTGGCACCAATAAACGGAAATTTATCCCGTTCAAAGATTTCTTTTTCGGAAACCAAGGAACGTGAATCCCTATCTCCAGGCGCCGCACGTATTTTTTGCACGGCAATTTCATTTCGAAATGGCCGCAACGGTTGTGCCATCATAGCGTCTTGCGGATAATTTTTATGCTCTACAAAATATTAATCAGCGACTTTTAATCCTTATATTTATTATATAACCAAACATTAAGTAGAAAATGGACATGTCAAACGCAATCTACGTTAATTAGCAAAACTATACGGTATCATCTGCTGCGCAGAGAAGGCTTTATTGGGTCGCTTGGGATGTTTCGAAAGGCCAGCCGCAGAAGGCTGTCGGGTGATGGCTACATGCTAAATTTGTCTTGGTCGGGCATGAAATCTTTGTGGCGTTCGCTGCGGGCTTACCAGGGGCGCGAAATCGCGTCAGAAATCTATATTCGGCTCGTCGATTCGCTTTACCAAGAAAGTCAGACGTTACTGCTCGGCTATTTCGTGGCCGTGCTTTCGATCCTACTCACCTACTGGAAATCCGGCGATGCTCTGTTGCTCGGTTGCGCGCTGGTGTTTTCCATTTTGGTGGTGAGTCGTGCGTGGGATATGCGCGCCTATGCGCGCGCGCGCCACGGTATAAGAACGAGCAAGGCCGCGCGCTATTGGGAAATCCGCTATGGCGTCGGTGCGACGTCATCCCTGGCAATCCTTGGCTTCTGGTGTTTTCTCGCTTTTGCGACCACGGACGATCCTTACGCCCACCTCGTCAGTTTGTGCACCACCATCGCATATGTCATCGGCATCACCGGCCGCAATTTCGGCAGCAGCCGCTTCGTGATCATCCAAATCGTGGCGGTAGCAATCCCGTTGATCGCCGGGGTGTTGGTCAATGGTGATCTGTTGTATCTTGCATTCTTGCCGCAACTCGTCATGTTCTTCGCCGTAGTGGCGATTATCTGCGAGCGGCTGCGCCGCAATCTTCTCGATACCGTTATCTCAGAGCGAGACGTATCGCTGCTCGCCGAACGGTTCAACACGGCGCTCAGCAACATGCCGCATGGCCTGTGCATGTTCGACAGCGATCGCCGCGTCTTGGTCGCCAACCGCAAACTCAACGAACTGTTTGCTCTGCCATCGGACCTCGATCTGAAGCACTGGAGCTTGTCAGATCTGATTGATAAATACGTCCGCCTGCGGAAATTGTCGGAGCACAAAGCCGAGGAGTTCCGCCGCTACCTGGAGGAGCGGCTGTCTCGATGGCGACATGACAAATTCTCCATCGAGGTGCAGGACACCCAGACGCTAGAATTCACGGTCGAGCCGATGGAAAGCCGCGGCATAGTCATGCTGGTCGAGGACATCACGGAGCGCAAGCTTGCCGAGGCCAAGATCAACCAGATGGCCAGTTTCGACGCGTTGACTGCTTTGCCCAACCGCACCATACTCCAGCTCCGCCTAGAAGAAGCCCTCAGCCACAGCAGGCGCGGCCGCGCCTGCGCCGTGCATTTTATCGACCTCGATCAGTTTAAGCAGATTAACGATACGCTCGGCCATTCGCGGGGCGACTTGCTTTTGCAGGCGGTCGCCAAGCGGCTGCGTTCGGCGGTGCGCGAGACCGACGTGGTCGCCCGCTTCGGCGGCGACGAGTTCATCGTGTTGCAGTCGCCGATCGCCGGCGAAAAAGAGGCGTCCACGCTCGCTGAGCGGCTTCTTTTTTCGGTCAGCGACACCTACAACATTGACGACAACGAGGTGGCGGTCAGCGCCAGCATCGGCGTCGCGCTCGCACCGCACGACGGCAAGGACGCGGACCAGCTTCTGCGCAACGCCGACTTGGCGCTCTATCGCGCCAAGGCCGAGAGCCGCGACACCTGGCGCTTCTTCAAGCCGGAGATGGAAGCGACCGCGCGTGCGCGGCGCAGCCTCGAGCTCGACCTGCGCAACGCGCTGGCCAACGAGACCTTCGAGATCCACTACCAGCCGATCATCAACTTGAAGTCGGGCCGTATCTCGGCCTGCGAGGCGTTGCTGCGCTGGCCGCACCGGGAGCGCGGCCTGATCTCGCCCGCCGAGTTCATCCCGGTGGCGGAAGAAATGGGCATCATCACCGAGATCGACCAGTGGGTGCTGCGTGAGGCCTGCCACGAATGCCGGCGCTGGCCCGGCGATGTTCAGACCGCGGTCAATTTGTCATCGACCGAATTTACCCGAAGCAATGTCCCGCTGCTCGTGCGCGATGCGCTCACAGAATCCGCTCTTCCAGCCCATCGCCTGAATATCGAGATCACCGAAACCACTTTGCTGCAGGACACCGCCAAGAGCCGCAAGGCGCTGCGCGAGCTCGACCGCATGGGGGTGCGCGTATCGCTCGACGACTTCGGCACGAAATATTCCAGCCTGAGCTATCTGCACAGTTTCCCGCTGCATAAGGTTAAGGTCGACCAGTCGTTCGTCCGCAATCTGCCCAACAACGAACGGATGAAGACGCTGCTGAGGGGCATCGTGCGGCTAAGCGCCGAGCTCGGCCTGCGGGTCGCGGTCGAAGGAATCGAAACCGAAGAAGAGCTTGCGCTGGTTGCCGCCGAGAGCGGCGTCGACGAAGTGCAGGGCTATCTGTTCGGGGTGCCCATGCCGGCCTCCGCGCTACACAAGCTGCTGCAAGCCTCATTGCCGGCTCGCTCCCAAGGCCACGCCGCCTGACGGCACGCGCCCCGCCAGCCTAGCAAACTCTCCCTCGTTTTTACCCGAATTTCACATGGAATTTTGTGCAGATTTCGTTAACCTTAATGAAGGCTTGGCAGTTTATTCAATTCCGATAGAATGTTAACTCTTTTCCGGGCCTGCTTGCCGGCGGGGATTGAAATGAATGCGATTGCGTTAGCCTGTGCGTCTGAAGCTGCTTCGCAAAGCAGGTTTTCCCAAGGTGCCTCACAACTCCTCAACAAGATTGATTGCCGCATCATCCGGTCCGCGGAGGAGACAGCGGCTGTTGGGCACCTGCGCTACCAGGCCTATGTGGGAGAGGGCGCGATCGAGGCCAATCCGCAGCGATCCTTCATCGATCCGCACGACGAGGACAGCAATGCCTGGGTTTTGGGCCTTTATCTTGGCGACGAGCTGGTGAGCTCGATCCGCCTTCACATTGCGAACAAGGACTATCCCAATCTCCCCAGTCTCGCGGTGTTTGCCGATCTGCTAGACCCGTGGCTTGCGGCTGGAAAAACGATCATCGATCCGACCCGCTTCGTGACCGACCAGCGGCTGTCGCGCCTTTATCCGGCACTGCCCTATGTGACGCTGCGCCTGTGCTGGCTGGCGGCCGAGTATTTCGACGCTGACCATCTGCTTGCCGCCGTGAGAGTGGAGCATCAGGCTTTTTATCAGCGTCTGTTCTACCACCGCCCGATCTGCGGACCGCGTCGCTATCCGTCTCTCAACAAGCCGATCACCTTGATGACGGTGGATTATCGTGAGGTCGCCGACCGCATCTACCGTCGCTTCCCGTTCGTGCGCTCAACCTTTTTCGAGCGCCGCATGCTGTTCGAGCGTGGCCAGCCCTGTTGTCGGCTTCAACAGCCTGAGCAGCCCAAATTGAGCGGTCCAGTTCGAACGTTAGCTAGCGGCGTGT
>JARRNI010000471.1:0-4162 GCA_037385125.1 Pseudolabrys sp. | reverse complement strand
GCCGGTCGAAGGCGGCGAGCACGTCCGGCCGGCCGTCGTCCCAGGCCTTGGTCAGTGCGGCGGCAAATTCGTCGAAGCCGCGCTTGGCGACATCGGCAAGAAGCGCGTCGCGGTCGCGGTAATGGCGGTAGGGCGCCGCCGGGCTGACGCCGGCAAAGCGCGCGGCGTCGGCGAAGGTGAAGCCGGCCGGCCCCTTCTCCGCGATCAATTCGAGCGCGGCCCGCACCAGGGCCTCTTTCAGGTTGCCGTGGTGATAGCCGCGCGGGCCTTGGGGGCCGCGCCTGTGCCAACTCATGGGTCATGCCTCATGTTAAGGGCATTTACATGAGTCCGGCGCGGACGTCGATGGCGATTGCTAATGACGGTGCGGCGCGGTGGCGAGCGGCAGGCGCTCGAACAGCGTCGGACCGCCGGGCTCGGCGCCTTCGATGGTAAGCAGTTCCAGCTTCGTGACCACGCCGCCCGGTGCCGAGAAGCCACCGGTCTTGCCGCCGGCCGCCAGCACGCGGTGGCAGGGCACGATCAACGGAATCGGATTTTCGCCGAGCGCCTGGCCGACCGCGCGCGCCAGCAATTTATCGCCGAGCCGCGCGGCAATCTCGCCATAGGTCATGGTGGCGCCGGGCGGAATCGTGCGCGCGATGGCGTAAACCTTGCGGTTGAACGCCGGCAGCGCGTCATCGTCGATGATCACGTCGGTCAAATCGTGCCGCTCGCCATTCAGCAGCGCGACTATGCCGTCGACGGCATGCTGCACGTTGCGCGGCGGCCCCGCTTCCTGTGCGCCGGCAAAGCGCCGCGCAACGCGCGCCCGCGTCGCTTCGGGGCCAGCCTCTGGCAACTGCATGCCGCAAACGCCGCGCGCGCTCCACACGATGGCGCAGGCGCCGATTGGCGTACCGAAAAGGGCGAAGCGATATTCGCTCATGGCGCCATATTGCGCGCACTCAACCTTGCGCGCCACCCGATTCCAGATCCGCCGCCATGGCAACGCGCAGCGGCTTGGGGATCGGCTTGGCCCGCCCGCCCGAGACGAACGCGACCTGCACATGCGCCTCCACGATCAGCTCATCGCCGCGCATGACTTTCTGGTTTAGCATGACGGAAGCGCCCTTGACCTCCTGCGGCGTGGTGACGACGTCGAGCACGTCGTCCATGTGCGCGGGCTTCTTGAAGTCGATTGACATGTGGCGCACCACGAAAGCGAAGCCGGGCGCTCCTTCCGCCGCCTGCTCGAACAAGACGCGGTGGTCGGCGCCGATCACCCGCAGATAGTTGGTGCGGCCGCGCTCCATGAAGCGCAGATAGCTCGCGTGATAGACCACGCCGGAGAAATCCGTGTCCTCGTAATAGACGCGGATCGGCTGGTGGTGCTTGCCGTTTCGGATTTCGCCATCGAGGGGATTATAGGTCACCACTGGAATTCCGCATCGATATCTCTGTGACCGTCCAAGATTCGCATACTCGTTATCTGGTCTCGTTCTATCCGGTAAAAGATAACATATTTCCCCGCCACAACACTTCGAACGCCTTTCGAGACGTGGGAGCGCTCCCGGCCAATGAAGGGAAATCGCGAAAGGCTCGAGAATTTCTGCTCGAACTCGCGGGCGAGAGAAACAGCGGCGGCAGGATTTCGCTGGGCGATATAAGCGTGGATATTCAACAAATCGGCATCGGCATCCTCGGAGAGGATAACTCTCATCCGACCTTGGAATCGACGTCGGAAAGGCCAGCACGGCGGAGGAAGTCGGCAAAGTCCCACTCCCGGACGCGGCCCGCATCGGCCGAAGCAACGCCTTTTTCGACTTCGCGCTTCAGAACCTTAAATTTCTCGGCTTGTTCCAGAATATAAGCCACGGCCGGCTCCCGCATCTCTTCGGGCAGGAGTTCGAGCGCTTCGGCGGCTCTCTCGCTAAAGGGTTTCATGGGCGGCATATTAGCACAATTCATTGGACCGTTAATCGGTTTCCTTCCCTCGCGCCCTCACCACCACGGCACCTTCTTCGCCAACGCCTCCTCCCAGTGCGCGCCATCGAAGGTGTTAATCGTGAGCGCATCGAGATCCACGTCGTCGATGCAGCGCGCGTTAACGTCGATCTTGTCGGGATCGGAGCGCGGCACGTAGAAGGGATGGGTGCCGCAAGTCCGGCAGAAGGTGTGTTTGGCCACGCCGGTGTTGAAGGTATAGGTCGTGAGATTGTCCTCGCCGCTTCAACAATTCGAACTGCCCCGGCGGCACGATCAGATGCAGAAAGCCCTTCTTGGCGCAGATCGAGCAGTTGCAATAGGTGACGCGATCCAGATCGGCGGTGACCCTGAAGCGCACGCGCCCGCAGTGGCAGCCGCCTTGCATGGTTTTCATGGCGCTACTCGTCCCCGTTGAACAGCCCGAACTGCGCCGCGTCGCGCGCCGGCTCGGACAGGCCGAGATGCCTGAACGCCGCGCCGGCCAACAGCCGCCCGCGCGGCGTGCGCTGGATGAAGCCCTTCTGAATGAGAAACGGCTCGATGATGTCCTCGATGGCGTCGCGCGGCTCGGAGAGCGCCGCGGCCAGCGTGTCGACGCCCACCGGCCCGCCGCCATAGCTCTCCGCGATTGTCTTCAGGTAGCGCCGGTCCATAGCATCGAGGCCGGCATTGTCCACTTCCAATTCGCCCAGCGCGCGGTCAGCAATCTTGCGGTCGATGCTCTCGGTGCCCGCCACATGGGCGAAGTCGCGCACGCGCCGCAACAGCCGGCCGGCAATGCGCGGGGTGCCGCGCGCACGGCGCGCGATCTCGTTGGCGCCGTCTGCCGTCATGCCGATACCGAGCACGCGCGCGCCGCGCGCCACGATCCGCTCTAGCTCGGCCTCGCTGTAGAAATTGAGCCGCAGCGGAATGCCGAAGCGGTCGCGCAGCGGGTTAGTCAACAGGCCGGCGCGGGTGGTGGCGCCGATCAGGGTGAAGGGCGAAAGATCGATCTTCACCGAGCGCGCCGCCGGCCCCTCGCCGATGATTAGGTCGAGCTGGAAATCCTCCATGGCTGGATAGAGGATCTCTTCGACCGAAGGATTGAGCCGGTGGATTTCGTCGATGAACAGCACGTCGCGCGGCTCCAGATTGGTGAGCAGCGCAGCCAGGTCGCCGGCCTTGGCAATCACCGGCCCGGATGTGGCGCGGAAATTGACGCCCAGCTCGCGCGCCACGATCTGCGCCAGCGTGGTCTTGCCGAGGCCCGGCGGGCCGACCAGCAGCACGTGGTCGAGCGACTCTTTGCGCGCGCGCGCCGCCTCAATGAACACCTTCAGATTGGCACGCGCCTTGTCCTGGCCGATGAAGTCGTCGAGCCGCTGCGGGCGCAGGTTCGCGTCCACATCGTCGTCGCGCTTGTCGGCAGCCACCAGGCGTTGCGGATTCGTGCTCATGCCAGGTTCCACCGCTTGGTCAGCCGCCAGCACAGGATAGCCGCGAACAGCGAGGCCGGCAGCAGGCCAGCGGTCAGCGGCAGCTTGCCGGGCAGGCTGGGCTCCAGCGACTTGGTCGCGATCATCGAGTTGATCAGCAGCGCCGCGCCGTTCGCTGCCAGCGTAGCGAAGATCGGCGTCAGGATGCCGGTGCTCCCGCCGGCCAAACGCGAGACACACACCAGCACGCCCGTCAAAAACGCAACCATGCCGCCAAATACATAGGAGAAAACCGCGGTGAAGAAAACGGCGCCGACGAACGCGTTCGACAGGCGCGCCCAGTCGATGCCGTGCGTGGCGGCCTTCAGAACGAAGGCGATGACCAGCAGCGAATAGCCACCGATCGGCGGACCGATGAACAGGAATACGACGACGATCCCGAGCACGCGCAGCAGCGCCGGCATGTTGCGGGCCGGCAGCGCCTCCGCCACGTGGGCCTCAGCCTCGTCATCGAGCTCCTCTTCGTCGAGCTCCTCGTCGTCAAGCTCTTCCGCGTCAGGCTCCTCGGCGTCGAGCGCTTCCTCTTCGAGCTCGCGCTTGTCGGCGTCCTGCGCGCTCAGCTTCTGCTCGCTAACGTTTTGCCCGCTCAAGTTTTGCCTACTCACTTGGCCAGCTCCTTCAGCCCCTGCCGGATCAGCGTCGCGGTGTCGGCGCCCTCGCCCGCGCTGCGCGCGGCGGCGGCGATGGCCGCGGCCGCCTGCGGCTGGCCATAGCCG
>JARRNI010000470.1:0-4170 GCA_037385125.1 Pseudolabrys sp. | reverse complement strand
AGTTGCATGATGGTCATCGGCACGCCCTCGGGCGGCAGCCGGAACAGGTGGCTGAGAATCTCCGCCATGGTGTCGCCGCCGATATTGGCGTTCTCGAACATGAAGGCGTAGCGCGGATGGTTGCGGAAAGTCTGCACGCGCCCGATCAGCCGGTGATAGGTCATGCGCGAGTTGCGGTTCCCCAGCTTGCCCATGCGCTCGTCGAGCAGCGTGATCAGGTCCTCGATGCGGTAAGGCACCGGCGTGTCGGCGGTGAAGCCGACGTCGCGCGGATCGCGCCGCTTGGTGAGCGGCTCGGCGGTCCGGCGCGGTATTGCAGATAGGCGGCCTTGGCGAGCGGGATGACTTCGGAGAGGATTTCGACCTCTTCGTCAACGCCGGGACGGCCGCCGAAGAAGACGTCGATTGTCTCCCCGAAATTGAACAGCCAGAACGGCAGGCGCAGGTTGCGCGGGGTGAGCACCTGCGCCTTGTCGCCAAAACAGTGAGAATATTCGTTGTGCGGGTCGACCAGGAAGATACACAGGTTCGGCCGGGTGTCGGGAATCTTCTGCAGGATGATGGCGACGCCGCTCGACTTGCCGACGCCGGTGGCGCCGAGGATGGCGAAGTGCCGGCTCACCAGATTGTCGATGTCGACATGCACCGGGATGTTGGGGTTCTGCTGCAGGTCGCCGATATGGGCGCGGTTGTCGTCGGCCAGGCCGTAGACAGTGCGCAGTTCCGCTTCGGGCAGGATCTGGGCGCCGTCGCCGATATTGGGATAGTCGGTGATGCCGCGCTGGAAGCGGGCGGTGCGTGCGGAAGCTGGCTTTTCGCCAGGGCTGCCCGCCGCCAGGGCATGCTCGCCGACCTCGGTAATCATGCCGATGATCACCGCTTTCGGCGACATCAGGCCCATGAACTTGCCGACCGTCGGCACCTCGCCTTGGCCGCCGGGGGCCGTGATCTCGATGGTGGCCTGCGCGCCGGTGACGGCGACCCGGGCGCTTACTGAATAGTGATGCGGGTGCCGGGCCCGAGGCGGGCCAGCAGCCGGCGCAAGGATCCGATCTCAAGCGCGACGCAGCCGGCGGTCGGCGCGAAACCGGGCCGGGCGGCATGGATGAACACCGCGCTGCCGCGGCCTGCGATCCACGGCCGCGCGTTGTGGTCGATCTCGATGATGAAGTCGTAAAGCGCGTCGGCGCGCGCCAGGCGGTCGGCCATTGACCCAGGCCGCAGCTTGATCGGGCGGTTGTAGTGGCGGTCGGCCGGGTCCTCGCACCAGCCGTCGTCCGGTGCGATTCGCCGCGCCGGCAGCAGGGTCGGCGGGCGAGGGTGGCGGTCGGCCCGCCACCACAGCCGTTTCAGGCGGAAGACCCCGCGTGGTGTGGCGCCGTCGCCTTCGCGCTTGTTGGCCTTGATGCCGGCCCGGCCAAGCGCCACCGGCAAAGTGAGCCCGCCGGCGCTGAGCCAGCCCTTGGCGGGCTCGACGGGTCCGCGCCGCACGCTCAGCCGGGACAACGACTTCTTGGTCTTCTTGTGCATGCGCGCCGATCCCCCGGCACCGCCTAAACCTCAGTTCATGCTTGCTCTTTTAGCCCCGAATGCTCTACTCCGCGATGAAATTGCGTGAGGGCGCCCGGAGCGCCTGCCAGGGGGCCTTCGGCAATGGCCAACAAGCGGACCATCTTGATCGTCGACGACGACGCCGAGCTGCGCGACGCGCTGGTCGAGCAACTGGCGCTGCACGAGGAATTCGACGCCAGCGCGGTCGATTCAGGCACCAAAGCGGTGCAGGCGGCCAAGGGCGGGCAGATCGATTTGGTGATCATGGATGTCGGCCTGCCTGACGTGGATGGCCGCGAGGTGGTGCGCATTCTGCGCAAGAACGGCTTCAAGGCGCCGATCATCATGTTGACCGGCCGCGATACCGATTCCGATACCATTCTCGGCCTGGAATCGGGCGCCAACGACTATGTCACCAAGCCGTTCCGTTTCGCCGTGCTGCTGGCGCGCATCCGGGCCCAGCTCCGACAGCACGAGGCCAGCGAGGACGCGGTGTTTAACATCGGCCCTTATATGTTCCGGCCGAGCTCGAAGCTTTTGCTGACGCCCAAGGGCACCAAGGTGCGGCTGACCGAAAAGGAAACGGCGATCCTGCGCTATCTCTATCGCGCCGGGCAGAGGCCGGTGTCGCGCGAGACGCTGCTGCAGGAAGTGTGGGGCTACAATTCCGGCGTCACCACCCACACTCTGGAGACGCATATCTACCGGCTGCGCCAGAAGGTGGAGAAGGATGCGGCGGCGCCGCAGATCCTGGTGACGGAAGCCGGCGGCTACAAGCTGGTGCCGTGAGGAACGTGCGGCGCTTTTCCACTCTGTCATTCCGGGGCGCCGCGCAGCGGCGCGCCCGGAGTCCAGGGGCTCAAACGAAGCGCCTGCAGCGGGCTCTGGATTCCGGGTTCGTCTCGGCGCGCCCCGGAATGACAAAGTCATAACTATGACCATCGAAGACGACATCGCCTTCTTCGAGCAGGTGCCCACGCTCGCGGTGCTGGGGCCGCAGGCGCTGCGCGTGCTGGCGATCGGCGCTGAGACGCGCCACCTGCAAAGCGGCGCGGTGCTGTTCTATGCCGGCGAGATGGCCGACGGCGGTTATGTTGTGCAGGAGGGCTCGCTGGTGCTGGAGCGCGGCACGCCGGGCGAAGGCGATGAATACATCGTCGGGCCGGGCACGCTGCTGGGGGAGCTCGCCATGCTCACCGACACGGTCAGCCCGGTGACGGTCATCGCCAAGGAGCCGACGGTGCTGATCCGCATCTCGCGCAACCTGTTCCGCAAGATGCTGGAGGGCTATCCGGCCGCCGCCCAGCGCCTGCGCGAAGCCATGGCCGAGCGGGTCGACTCGTGGACGCGCGAACTCAATTCGGTGAAGGGGCAGCTGGAGCCCAAGGGGTAAGTCAGAGTTCGATCGTCGCCGTCACCGGCACGTGGTCGGAGGGACGCTGGGCGCCGCGGTAGTTCTTGGCGATGTCGATGCGTGTGACGCGGTTTGCCAGCGCGTCCGAGCTCCAGACGTGGTCGAGCCTGCGGCCGCGGTCGGCGGCGCGCCAGTCGGCGGCGCGATAGCTCCACCAAGTGTAGAGCTTGGTGGGTTCCGGCGTCAGCACGCGCATGGTATCGATCCAGCCGCCCGCCTCGCGCGCCTCGGTCAGTTTCTCGCATTCGACCGGCGTGTGCGAGACAACCTTCAACATCTGCTTATGACTCCAGACGTCGTGCTCGAGCGGCGCCACGTTGAGGTCGCCGACCAGGATCGCGCGCTCGGATTTCTTCGGCCGCAGCGCCTTGTGCGCGCGCATCTCGGCGAGGAAGGCGAGCTTGTGCTCGAATTTCGGATTGACTTCGGGGTCGGGCTCGTCGCCGCCGGCCGGCACGTAGAAATTATGCAGCGTAACGGAATCGCGTAAGCCGGCGCGTTCGCCCAGCACCACCGCGACGTGACGGCAGTCGGTCTTGTCGCAGAAGTTCTCGATCGACGTCGTCTCGAACGGCACGCGCGAGAGCACGGCGACGCCGTGATAGCCCTTCTGCCCGTTGAGCGCGGCGTATTCGTAGCCCAGCCGCTTGAAGCGCTTGAGCGGGAAGGCATCGTCCGGGCACTTGGTCTCCTGCAGGCAGATCAGGTCGGGGCGCGCTGCTTTGAGGAATTTGGCGACCAGATCGATACGCAGGCGGACCGAATTGATGTTCCAGGTGGTGATCTTGAGGGGCATCAGCGCAACATACTCATCCGCCATGCCCCGCGAAAGCGGGGCATCCAGTAATCCACCTGCTTGTTCAGCGACTACTGGGTCCACCCGCTTGCGCGGGTGACGACCACGGCGTCAGTTATGATAATTCGTGAAATCGATGTGAAACATGCCCGGGGTGGGCTTCGTGGTGGTGTCGAGATTGTACACCGCCACCGTGGTATCGAAGCCCTGCGGATCGGTGACCGTCCACTGCTTGAGCTGCATGTCCTTGGCGGAGAACATGATCATCAGCCGACTGGTGCCGACCAGGCCGTTCTTCTCCTCGACCACCACCGTGACGAAGACGTCGTCGGCATAGACCGCGACCAGGTTGGTGTCCTTCATCAGGTCGACGTTGTCGGCCAGCAGGAAGCGCAGCGGCGTCTGCGAC
>JARRNI010000469.1:0-5576 GCA_037385125.1 Pseudolabrys sp. | reverse complement strand
AGCTGCTCGATGGGGTAGCCGCGGTAGAGCAGCACGCCTCGGTCGCCGTCGATATAGGTGATCTTGGACTCGCAACTCGCCGTCGAGGTGAAGCCGGGATCGTAGGTGAACATCCCGGTCTCGCCGTAGAGCTTGCCGATGTCGATTACTGAGGGACCGACCGAGCCCGGATAGATGGACAAATCCCAACTGTTGTTGCCGACCGTCAGCGTGCCGGTTTTGCTGTCCGTTTTGGCATCCATAGGAGAGCCCTCGGGTTGGCGGCGAGCGGTGCGAGTGGAAAGCGATCTGGTCGAGGCCGGAGCGGGGCGCCGGGGATCGGGCGCGCGAGGGGTCCGGCTGCTGTTGGCCTAGCTCATTCAAGTGTGCGCTGCAAGATCGTGCGATCCGCGCAGCGGCTTACTATATAGGCAGGCACCCCACGGATTTCTCGGGGACCGCGCCGGTTCAGGCGGCTGAATGCGCGGCGGCCTGATCGCGCAGACGCTCGAGGCTTTCCTCGCGCCCGAGCACGGCTAGCACGTCGAAGATCGGCGGCGAGGTGGTGCGCCCGGTCAGCGCCGCGCGCAGCGGCTGCGCCACTGCGCCTAGCTTCACGCCGGCGCGCTCGGCGAAGGTGCGCACCATCGCTTCGACGCCGGCCGCGTCCCATTCGGAGAGCGCCTCGAGTTCCGGCAGCAGCGCCGCTAGCAACGCTTTGGCCTCACCGGTGAGCACCGCCTTGGCCTTGTCGTCGGGCGTGAGCGGCCGGCTGGCCCAGACGAAGCGAGACGCCTCGAACAGCTCGACCAGGGTTTTGGCGCGCTCCTTCAGGCCCGGCATGGCGGCGGTGAGGGTGGCCCGCAATGCGGGCGTCATCGCGCGGCTGAGTTCGTCTCCGCCGGCAATGTGGGGCAACAGCTCGACGAGCGCGCTGACCAGCTCGGCGTCCGGTGTCTGGCGGATGTAATGGCCGTTTAGGCTTTCCAGCTTGGCGAAATCGAAGCGCGCTGGGGAGCGGCCGATCTGCGGCAGATCGAACGCTGCGATCATCTCCTCGGTGGTGAAGATTTCCTGGTCGCCATGCGCCCAGCCGAGCCGCACCAGATAGTTCCGCATGGCCGCCGGCAGATAGCCCATGGCGCGATAGGCGTCGACGCCGAGCGCGCCGTGCCGCTTGGACAGCTTGGAGCCGTCCGGCCCGTGGATTAGCGGGATATGCGCGAACTGCGGCACCGCCCAGCCAAGCGCGTCGTAGATGTGCTTCTGGCGGGCGGCGTTGGTGAGATGGTCGTCGCCGCGGATCACGTGAGTCACGGCCATGTCGTGGTCGTCGACTACCACCGCGAGCATATAGGTGGGGGTGCCGTCGGAACGCAGCAGCACCAGGTCGTCGAGATCGCCGTTCTGCCAGGTGACGTGGCCCTGCACGGCGTCCTCGATGACGGTCTCTCCGGAAAGCGGCGCCTTCAGCCGGATCACCGGCTTGACGCCAGGCGGCGCCTCGGTCGGATCGCGGTCGCGCCAGCGCCCGTCATAGAGCTTGGCGCGGCCCTCGCGGCGGGCGGCCTCGCGCATCTCGGCGAGCTCCTCCGGCGTCGCATAGCAACGGTAGGCGCGGCCGGCGGCCAGGAGCTGCTCGGCCGCCTGGCGGTGGCGCTCGCCGCAGGTGTGCTGGAACACGATGTTGCCGTCCCAGGCGAGCCCCAGCCAGGTCAGCCCGTCGATGATGGCGTTGATGGCGGCGGCGGTGGAGCGCTCGCGGTCGGTGTCCTCGATGCGCAGCAGCATCTTGCCGCCGTGATGGCGGGCGAACAGCCAGTTGAACAGCGCGGTGCGCCCGCCGCCGATATGGAGGAAGCCGGTGGGGGAAGGCGCGAAGCGGGTCACGACGGGCTCGGTCATCGCGCGCCCTGTACCACAACTGTCAGAAAAAACGACAGTGCAAATGCCATTGAGCCGGGCGTCCCGGCGTGGCATAGGCCGCCGGCGGGGAGCCCCGGGCGGGCCCGAACACCGAGGAAGCATGGCGCAGGACGAAAAGGCAGGCGGCGGGGCGGCGGCAGGCGAAGCCGGGCGCGACTTCATCCGCGACATCGTCAAGGCCGACCTCGACGCCGGCCGGGTCAAACAGGTGATCACCCGCTTTCCGCCCGAGCCGAACGGCTACCTCCATATCGGCCATGCCAAGTCGATCTGCCTCAATTTCGGGGTGGCGCAGGAGTTCGGCGGGCGCTGCCACCTGCGCTTCGACGACACCAACCCGGTCAAGGAGGAGCAGGAATATATCGACGCCATCGAGCGGGACGTGCACTGGCTCGGCTTCGACTGGGGCAAGCATCTCTACCACGCTTCCGACTATTTCGAGCAGCTCTATCAATGGGCCGAGGACCTGATCCGCGCAGGCTTAGCTTACGTGGACGACCAGACCCCGGACGAGATCCGCGAGAACCGCGGCACTCTCACCGAGCCGGGCCGCAACAGCCCGTTCCGCGACCGCTCGGTGGAGGAGAACCTCGATCTGTTCTGCCGTATGCGCGCCGGCGAATTTCCAAACGGCGCTCGTGTGCTACGCGCCAAGATCGACATGGCTTCCGGCAACATCAATCTGCGCGATCCGGTCATGTACAGGATTCTGCACGCGCCGCATCCGCGCACCGGCACGCAATGGAAGATCTATCCGAGCTACGACTACGCTCACGGCCAGTCGGACGCCATCGAGGGCGTCACCCATTCGGTCTGCACGCTCGAGTTCGAGGATCACCGGCCGCTCTATGACTGGTTCATCGCGAACCTGAATGTGCCCTCGCGGCCGCGGCAATACGAGTTCGCGCGGCTGAACCTGACCTATACCGTGCTGTCGAAGCGCGTGCTCACGCTACTGGTGCGCGACGGCCATGTGCGCGGCTGGGACGACCCGCGCATGCCGACGCTGACCGGCTTGCGCCGTCGCGGCGTGCCGCCGGAGGCGATTCGCGATTTCATCCGGCGCATCGGCGTCGCCAAGGCCTACAGCACGGTCGATGTCGGCATGCTCGAATTCTGCGTGCGCGAGGCGCTCAACAGGTCGGCGCTCAGGCGCATGGCGGTGCTCAAGCCGCTCAAAATCGTGATCGAGAACTATGCGGAAGGGCAGGCGGAGGAGCTGGAGGCGGCCAACCATCCCGACGATCCGGCCGCAGGCTCGCGCAAGGTCAAGTTTTCGCGCGAGCTCTATATCGAGCGCGACGACTTCATGGAGAATCCGCCGAAGAAGTTTTTCCGCCTTGCGCCGGGGCGCGAGGTGCGGCTGCGCTATGCCTTCTTCGTCACCTGCCGCGAGGTGGTGAAGGACGCGCACGGCGAGGTCACCGAGCTGCGCTGCACGTACGATCCGGCCACGCGCGGCGGCAACGCGCCCGACGGCCGCAAGGTGAAGGCGACCATCCATTGGGTGTCGGCGGAGCATGCGCTGTCGGCGGAAGTGCGGCTCTATAATCCGCTTTTCACCAAGCCCGAGCCGGAAGTGGCAACCTACACCGCCGATCTCAATCCGCAATCGCTCGAAGCCTTAAGCGAGGCGCGCATCGAGCCGGCGCTCGGCGCCGTGCAGGTGGGCGAGGTCTTTCAGTTCGAACGCCAGGGCTATTTCTGCCGCGATCCCGATTCCGCGCCGGGCAAGCCGGTGTTCAACCGCACCATCGGCCTGCGCGACACCTTCGCGAAGGACGTGGCGAAGGAGAAGGCGGCCACCTAGTGGCCCCTGCCTGACAAAAGAGTCTTGATGGGGATTCCCTGTGTCCGGGTTGCATGCGAGTCAAGTGCATGCGCATGGGAATTTCCATCACCATCACGCCCGCCGATCGCAATCGGCTCGAAACTATCACCCGGGACCGCAATGCCGCACCGAAGCACGTTTGGCGCGCGGCCATCGTGCTTTTGAGCGCCGATGGCGTCGGCACCAATGCGATCATGCGGCAGACCGGCAAATCCAAGACCAGGTCGCCGAGCGGGTGGTGGCGCTGACGCTGACCGACCCGCCGGGCGAGACCACCCCATGGACCGCCGATCTGATGGCGCAGGTGAGCGGCATCAGCCCCAGCGCGGTGCGGCGCATCTGGAAGGCACACGGTCTGTAGGCGCATCGGTACCGACTGTTCAAGCTTTCGACCGCTACGAAATTCGTCGACTAACTGCGCGATGTGGTCGGGCTCTATGTCGACCCGCCTGCCCACGCCATCGTGCTCTCGGTCGACGAGAAGAGCCAAATCCAGGCGCTCGACCGCACCCAGCCGGGGCTGCCGTTGAAAAGGGGCCGCCTCGGCACCATGACCCACGACTACAAGCGCACGGCACCACCACCCTGTTCGCCGCGCTCAATGTCCTTGATGGCACCGTCATCGGCTGCAATATTCAGCGTCACCGCCATCAGGAGTTCATCCGATTCTTGAATACTATCGAGACCGAAGTGCCGGCCGGCAAGATCGTCCACGTCATCCTCGACAACTACGTCGCCCATAACCCCTTGAAGGTCCGCGCCTGGCTCGACCGTCACCAGCGCTTCGTCTTCCACTTCACACCGACTTCGTGCTCATGGCTCAATGCCGTCGAGGGCTTCTTCGCCAAACTCGCCCGCCGCAGACTGAAACGGGGCGTCTTCCGATCCGTCGTCGACCTGCAAGCTGCGTTGGGATGGACATCGCTTCGAGGAGACCGTCGCGCGCCCGCTCGGCACCGATCGGTCCTGGGCGCCGGCGGTGCGTGAGGCAGCCACGAAGCCTGCGGCTGCACCCGATGCAACGCCGAAGCAGGAGGATTTGGAGGCGGGGGACGAGAGCTTGAAGTGCGGCGGCGCTCCCTCGCGTCTCAAGAGCCCCTGCTCAAATATCGATGAGGTGCTCGGGGCCGTCACACTAATTCGACCATCTGCGGGTGACGGCGTGCGATCATCTTCGGGAATACGCTTTTGTTCAGTCCATCGATTTTCACAAATGGATTGGCCATTTTCGCAATCCCGGTCGCTTCTTGCAATGACCGGAACGGCGACTGCCGCAGCAACGCAAACGGCGCAAACACGGTTTTGACGGTGCTTCCAAATTGCTTTCTTTTTCGATTTTGTCCTCACGTTAGCGGGTGGGCACCAAATTAATACCGCCTGAACAGCCCCACCAGCTTGCCCTGGATGCGCACGCGGTTGGGCGGCAGGATGCGCACCTCGTAGGCCGTGTTGGCGGGCTCCAGTGCGATGGAGGCGCCCCGCCGGCGGAACCGCTTGAGCGTGGCTTCCTCGTCGTCGATCAGCGCCACCACGATGTCGCCAGTGTCGGCGGTCTCTGACTTGCGGATGAGGGCGATATCGCCGTCGAGGATGCCCGCCTCGATCATGGAATCGCCGCGCACTTCCAAGGCGAAATGCTCGCCGGCCGAGAGCAGGTCGGGCGGCATGTTGATGACGTGGCTGCGCTGCTGGATCGCCTCAATCGGCGTGCCAGCGGCGATGCGGCCCATCACCGGCACGGCGATCGGATGGCCGCCCTCGCTGCCGTCCTCGCCGCCCGCGCGCACGCGGCCAAGATCGCCCTCGATCACACTCGGGGTGAAGCCGCGCGAGCGGCTGC
>JARRNI010000468.1:0-4186 GCA_037385125.1 Pseudolabrys sp. | reverse complement strand
GATGGCAATCAGCGTGCCATAAACTTGCGTTTCTTCGATGATTGCCATGAAGCCGCTGCGGGAGAAGAGGACCCCAACGCGCCACGGCTCGCTTGTATTTGCCGGTGATATTGGATTCACGGCTGGCCCCTGCTTCGACTCTGGGTTCGGACCCCGGCCAAAGTCCATTAGTAGCATGAGGCGGGCGCGGTCTACTGTCAAACGCCAAATTGCCTGAATCTGCGGCACCTTGCCGACCTGCCGAGCAAAGCTGCACGTGATCCTACAACTCTACGATCCTCTAGAACCCCGGTTCAACAAGACCTGGAAGTCGGGCGATCTGGGGCTGGTCGAGTAGCATCATTGATCTCGACATCTCTTGACCTCAGCGGTGCGAGTGATGTCCGGGCTTCGTCCGGAGCAATCGAGCCGGCGCCTCCGCCGGCGGGCCGCAGCGACGGCGGCGGGGGCACTCGGCCTTGCGAGCCGCGCGCCACCTTCCGCTTTCGGGGCACAGCCGACATGGCCGGACATGCTGCTGGCCGCGTCCCCGGTCGAAAATGACCCATTACCGGCTCTGAACGTCCTCGCATGATCCTACCAAATCACGCGGCTTCAGCGATAATGACGCTGGCAGGCCCGGCTAAGCTTCGACGCTCGAGCTTGCACCACCCAGTCTGCCCTAGCCATTTGTCCGCATCGGTCTCGCCATAAGCCTGACCCTCGCCCGACATGACTAGAAATTCACCCGACATCAGCGGCGCCGGCGGCGGACCGGCGCGACTTGCCTCGAGCCAAAGGTCGACAAGCAGCAGGCGCGCGCACTCTGGCGCGTGTGCGCGCAAGTTCTCAAGTAGTTTGAGATTGTGTGCTTCCGAGAGGACGTGGATCGTGTTGGCCACGAGCATCAGGTCGTGGCTACCGGGCAGCGGATCCTTGAAGAAATTGCCTTCAACCACCTTCACCCGGTTACCCTCCGGTTCATGGGCAAGGCGGTCGCGCGCAACAGCGCAGGCGCCGGGAAGCTCGAACAGCGTGGCTTGAAGCGCGGAGTGGCCGCGCAGGATGGGAATTAGAAAAGAGCCGGTGCCGCCTGCCACGTCTAGGATCCGTTTGTGGGGGCCGAAGTCGTAATTGTCGGCAAGCGCTGCGGCGGCCGATCCCGAAAATGCTTCGACTCCTGCGGAGAAGATCGCCTGCTGCTGGTCGCTGAAGCGGTTGAATTGCCGTTGCCCTTCACCGGCACGGACCGCATCCTCAAGACTCGCCCACAGGCCGTAGCTGATGCGGTCCCAGAAGCGCAGCATGGGCCGCATGTCAAGCCCGCCGCCTTTGCCGCTTAGAAATGCTGCGGCTGTCGCGCCATTGCGGTAACGCACGCCGTCGCGCTCCACGAGGCCCAGGCTTACCATCGCATCCGCGACGATACGCAGCGTCGCCGCGGAATGCCACAAGCGGCAGCTAAATCGTCGAGCGTCATAGTGCCATCACCGAGCTTCTCGAAAAGTCCGATCGCGCCGGCGGTGAAGAGATGCTTCGACGCCATGAAGCCAGTGCTAATCCTCATGATCGGTTCGGGCGTAACATTGGTCATGACGCTGCCTCTCAGTTGGTTCCGGGTTGAACGCAATAACGGTGACAGGTAAGTAAACGCACAGCGTCCAATCCGTCAGTTTATCTACCGGATTTCATGAGATTGCCCCGGTGGCTTCGCCGCCGTCTGTTCAGTGGCCGAATAGGTTCGACCTTACGAGCTCGTTGTTCAGGTCGCGCTCGGTGGAGTCATCCCATCCGCGTCCCTGGTATTGCGACACGATCACATCTTCCGTTCGCGCGTGACCAGTCAGGCCGCCGAAAAACGCAAAGATCAAAGCGGACAAGGCTTCGCTCATTCTGGTGTGCTGCTTAGGGAGCAGGCACTGATCGGGCGCATATGCCAATAATGGCCGCACGTGGCCTCGCCGTTGTTCCTGGGCGGCATCATCTGGCGGTCCAACACGAAAGTCGTGAAATCCATCCGAAATAAGTGCAAAATATTTCCAAACCCGGGGACCAGCGACCGATGGCGACGATGTACCGGTTTGGACCGTACCGCCTTGATCCACAAGCGGGAATTTTGTTTCGCGGCAACGATCCCGCGCCGCTGGGCAAGCGAGCGGTCGCGCTGCTTCAGTTGCTTATTGAGCGAAAGGGGAGGCCCGTCTCCAAGCAAGAACTCGTCGACGCCGCATGGCCCGGGCTTTCGGTTGAGGACAGCAATCTGACGGTTCAGATCGCCGCCCTGCGCCGCCTGTTCGAAAAAGAAAATGGCGGCGAGCCCTGGATCGAGACCATGCCACGTCGCGGCTATCGCTATGTCGGGCCGGCCGTGGTCACCGATGAGGAGGGTCCGGCAGCGAAAAGCTACGCCGAATTCCTGGCGAGACCGGTGCTCGCGGTGCTGCCACTCGAAAATATGAGCAGCGATCCGGAGCAGACATACTTCGTCGACGGGCTCACCGAGGACATTATTACCGCTTTGTCGCTCTGGCGTTCGTTCCCGGTGATTGCTCGCAACTCAACCGTCGCTTTTCGGGGCGGGGCGGTCAATATTCGAAAGGTCGGACGAAGTCTTGGGGCCCGCTACGTTTTGAAAGGTAGCGTCCGCAAATCAGGAGACAAGATTCGGGTATCGGCCCAGCTCGTTGATACCGTGACAAATCATCAGGTTTGGGCCGAAACGTTCGATCGTCAACTGACAGATTTGTTCAAGCTGCAAGATGATCTGACCAAGAAGATTGCGGCCATCGTTGCGCCCGAACTAGAACGTGCCGAATATCAGCGCTTGTTGGCACAGAGGCCGCAAAATCTGGATGCCTGGTATTTCGTACAGCGGGGCACTGCGGAACTCGACGGATATACACGGGAGGGCAACGTCCGAGCGCGCGAGATGTTTGCCCGAGCAATTGAGCTTGACCCCAATTATGGACGGGCATTTGCGGGCGTCGCGTTAAGCTACAATCGCGATCTCATGTTGGGATATGCAAGTTCGCGAGAAATCGCGGTCGAGAATGCGTTACAAAACTCAAAAAAAGCAGTCGCACTGGATCGATCTGATTCCTTTGCACACAACGTTCTAGCCATGGCGTACATTTGGAATGGGCAACAATCTGAAGCAAAACTATTATTTGAGCGAGCGGTAGAATTGAATCCAAGCCACGGATACGCGCGCGCATCTCTGGGGAATATCCTCGATTTAATGGGTCGGTCCGAGGAAGGCATTTCCATGATGGAAGACGGGTTGCGCCTGAATCCCGATGCCCCAAACATGCGCCACATCTATACGTTCTTGGCCCGCGCCCTGATCAAAGCGGGTCGCTACGACGACGCGGTGGAATCGGCAAGACGGGGGATTGGTGCGGATGCACAAAACCCGAACGCTCACTACCTTCTGGCTGCGAGTTTAGCGCACTTATGCCGTTTCAAAGAAGCCGCTGCAGCACTCTATCGTTGTGAACGCATACAGCCGGGCTTCGTTGCAGCCCGCGCCGAATGGCGCCCCTACCAAGATTCAGTTGCCAACGAGCATATCCTGGAAGGAATCCGCAAGATTGGCTGGAAGCCGTGATCCAGGGTTCAGATCAATTCTTCCGCTGTGAAAGTCCGCCACTGGCCTGTTGCTGTCGTTCGCCGCGCTGCAACTCGATGTCGGCAATGTGGGGATGAGCGGACCCAGGAGTCAACCGATGTCGTCCGCGGCCAATCAAGTGGCGACGAGGGCATATTTTGAGAAACTCTGGAACCGCGGAGACCTGACCATCATTGACGCGATCATGGTACCTGAGATCAAGTTCCACTATCCATTGGGCGATCTGTTTGGCGCCGATGCATTGAAACAGTATGTTGGGACCGTTCGGGCTGCTTTTCCGGATATTCGGTTTGCGATTACCGAGCTCTTTGGAGATGAAGATCGCGTGGCGGTTCGATGGTCGCTTAGCGGCACACAAACGGGATCCTTCAAAGGCCGACCTCCATCTGGCGTGGCGGTGAACGTGCAAGGCATTACCGTTGTCCACCTAACCCACGGTAAGATCCACGAAATGCGGGTGTCTTTCGATCCTTCTCGGCTCGTAGGACATCGTCCAGATAGCAAGTGATTGAAACCGGCTATCTCGTCAGTTCGCAGCAACGCGGAATTTCCGTTGCTTTCGGAGCGAAGCGAAAACGG
>JARRNI010000467.1:0-4193 GCA_037385125.1 Pseudolabrys sp. | reverse complement strand
GCAGCGCGCGTTTCCACCTGCACCAGCACGCACTGCTCGCTGTTGGCCTTGGTGAGATAGCCGGGCGTGCGGCCGAAGCGGCTGGCGCGCGAGGCGACCGCCACGCCGCGGATGCCCTCGAGCGGATAGCGGGTGGAGGCCACGGCGCGGCGCGCTTCCTCCGCGTTCTGCACATAGGGGAACAGCAGCGTCTGCGCGCCGATGTCGAGGCAGCGTTTGGCCAGCACCGCGTCGTTCCAGGCCGGGCGGATAATCGGCGTAGAGCCGCCGCGGCCGATCGCCTGCAACTGCCCGACCAGGCCGGGGATCTCGTTGGGCGAATGCTCGGTGTCGAGCAGAATCCAGTCGAAGCCGGCGTCGCCGATGATCTCGACCGCAATGTTGGAGCACAGGCTCGACCACAGGCCGATCTGCAATTGGCCGGCGGCAATGGCGTGCTTGAAGGCGTTGCGTTGCAATTCCAGGCTCATTGGCATTTCCCCTTTGGTGTCGCCCTCCGCGAAAGCGGAGGGCCCAGTAATCGCAATGCTCTCGACTCAATTTCGGAAGCCTGCGTTCACTGGGTCCCCGCCTGCGCGGGGACGACAGCCGAGATTAGACGAACTGAATCGCCAGCCCGCCGAGCGGCCCGAAATCGGCATGCAGCGTGTCGCCCTTCTGCGCGAACACTACGCGGGTGAAGGAACCGGCCAGCACGATGTGGCCGGGCTCCATCGCGTGGCCGTACTGGCAGATCTTGTTGGCGAGCCAGGCGACGCCGAGCGCCGGATGGCCGAGCACGCCGGCGGCAAGCCCCGTCTCGTCGATCTCCGAATTGCGATACATGATGCCGCCGACCCAGCGCAGGTCGACATCAAGCGGCCCGACCGGCCGCCCGCCCAAGGCGATGCCGGCGGCAGCGCCGTTGTCGGCCACGGTGTCGACGATCTTGCGCGGGTCCTGGAGGCGCGCGTCGACGATCTCGATGGCCGGGATGACATATTCGGTGGCGCGCAGCACATCGGCGAGGCCGACACCCGGACCCTGCAGCCGCTTGCCCATGACGAAGGCGAGCTCGACTTCGACGCGCGGCTTGCAGTAGTCGGCGTGGCGTACCTTGGCGCCGTCGGCGATCATCTGGTCATCGAGGATATAGCCGTAGTCCGGCTCGTCGATCATGGAGGAGCGCTGCATCGCCTTGGAGGTGAGCCCCACCTTGTGGCCGATCAGCCTGGCGCCGGCTTTCACCTTGCGCTGCATGACCTCGGCGGAGATCGCGTAGGAATCCTCGATGGTGATGTCCGGAAAGGTGACGTGCAGCTGCGTCGCCTGCCGGCGGTCCTTGGCGGCGCGCATCAGGATATCGGCGGCTTTGGTGCGATCGGCTTCGGAAAGCATCGGTCTTCCCCTGTTTCGGCACCGATCCTGTAGCCGCTCGCACGAGGAATTGAAATAGATTCCCTAGTGCATGATCCCGAAAAGTGGAAACCGGTTTTCGGAAAAGACATGCGCCTGCAAAATGTTAGGGAGGCGCTGTGATTAAATCCGGAATGATCCCGCTCTAATGCGCCGGCGCGGGCAGCTTGCGGTTGCTGTGGCGCGAGACCGCGATCAAGAAGCGGGCCGGCGATTTGCTCTGGGCTTGGCAACGCGCGCGCCGGCCGCGGCAGCAGCGCCCGCCGCGCCCTTTCTGACGGCTGCCTTGGTGACGGCTTGCTTGCTGGCGGCTGGCTTGATGACCGTTTCCTCGGCCACGTCCGCGCTGGCCGGTCCAGCCGCTTTCGCCGGCGTCTTGGCGGCCTTGCGTGCCTTCCGTTTCTCGATGGTGCCATTGGTGAAATTCAGCACCCGCGCGAGCGGCCTGCGCATGGGCGGCACGTCGTGCGCCAGCAACGCCAGCCCGACCGGCAGCATCCACAGGCCGAGCACCGGCAGGACGCTGAACACCCCGCCGCCGGTCAGCGCGATGCCGGCCGGCACCCGCACCCAGACCGCCCTGGGATCGCGCAGCCGGGTCAGCCTGCGGCCGGCCCAGCCGGGTAGATGCCCCTGCAGGCGGTCCATCTCCTCGTGGAAGTCGGGCATCCGTGTCGCCCCTTATGAGGTGCGGGTCGAGGATATGTGGCGATGCCGCCGTCCCCGCGCAACTCCGCCAAAACGCTGCCCTTACCCGCGCAGTTCCGCCAAATCCCGGTAAAGATCGAGCGCCTCCGGATTGGCCAGCGCCTCGGTGTTCTTCACCATGCGGCCGTGGATCACGTCGCGCACCGCGATCTCGGTGATCTTGCCCGACTTTGTGCGCGGGATGTCGGCGATCTGCACGATCTTCGCCGGCACGTGGCGCGGGCTGGCGCCGCTGCGGATTTTCTTGCGGATCTTGTCGCGCAAGGCGTCGTCGAGTTTAACGCCTTCCTTCAGCCGCAGGAACAGCACCACGCGCACGTCGTTGTCCCAGTCCTGCCCGACCGCGATCGCTTCCAGCACCTCGGGTATCTGCTCGACCTGGGCGTAGATTTCCGCCGTGCCGATGCGCACGCCGCCCGGATTGAGGGTGGCGTCGGAGCGGCCATGGATCATCAGGCCGCCATGTTCGGTCCACTCGGCGAAATCGCCGTGGCACCAGACATTGGGGAAGCGCTCGAAATAGGCGGCGTGGTATTTCTTACCGTCCGGATCGTTCCAGAACATGACGGGCATGGAGGGAAACGGCCGCGTGCACACCAGCTCACCCTTCTGCTCGCGCACCGGCTTGCCGTCTTCCGACCATACGTCCACCGCCATGCCGAGACCCGGCGCCTGGATCTCGCCGCGCCAGACCGGCGAGGTCGGATCACCCAGCACGAAGCAGGACACGATATCGGTGCCGCCGGAGATCGAGGCGAGATGGACGTCCGCCTTGATCTCGGAATAGACGTAGTCGAAGCTTTCGGCGGCGAGCGGCGAGCCGGTCGAGGCGATCAGGCGCACGCTTGTGAGGTCATGCGTGCGCACGGGCGCAAGTCCCGCCTTCTTGCAGGCGTCGATATATTTGGCCGAGGTGCCGAGCACGTTCATCTTCTCCTGCTCGGCGAAATCCCACACCACTGTCTGCGGCGCGAACGGCGAGCCGTCGTAGAGCAGCAACGTCGCGCCCGAGCCGATGCCGGAGGCGAGCCAGTTCCACATCATCCAGCCGCAAGTGGTGAAGTAGAACAGCCGTTCGCCGGCGCGCAGGTCGCATTGCAAACGGTGCTCTTTCATGTGCTGCAGCAGCGTGCCGCCGGCGCCGTGCACGATGCATTTCGGCACGCCGGTGGTGCCCGACGAAAACAGAATATAGATCGCATGATTGAACGGCAGCCGCGTAAAGGCCAGTTCTTTCGCCGCGAAGGGCTTGAGGAAGTCTTCCAGCGTACGCGCGCGCGGCACTTTTGCGGCGACTTGCGCCGCCTTGCCGAGATAGGGCACGATCACCGCGGCTTGCGCCGAGGGAAGCTGCTTGACGATCGCCGCGAGCTTGTCGGCGACCGCGATCTCCTTGCCATTGTACCAGTAGCCGTCGACCGTCACGAACACCTTCGGCTCGATCTGGTCGAAGCGGTCGAGCACGCCGCGCTCACCGAAATCGGGCGAGCAGGACGAGAAGATGGCGCCGATCGAGGTGACCGCCAGCATCAGCGCGATGGTCTCGGGCAGGTTCGGCAGCATAGCCGCAACCCGGTCGCCCTCGCCGACGCCGGCCGCGCGCAAGGCCTGTTGCAGGCGCGAGACCAGCGCCTTCAATTCCTCCCAGGTCAGCCGGTAGGCGGCCTTGTCCTCGCCGCGGAAGATAAGCGCGTCGCCGCTGCCGGGCTTCGCCAGCAGGTTCTCGGCAAAGTTCAGCTTGGCATCGGGGAAGAACTGCGCGCCCGGCATCTTGTCATCGTCGATCAGGCGGCGCGCGCCCTTGTCGCCGACGACGCCGCAGAAATCCCAGACCAGATCCCAGAACTCGCCGCTCTGCGCGCACGACCAGGCATGCAGGTCGCGGTAGTCCTTGAGCGCGAGGCCGTGCCGACTGTTGGCCTCGGCGATGATCGCCATGACCTGGGTCTTGGCGATGCGCTCGGCGCTCGGGCGCCATAGCGGCTTATCCGCCGTCTCACTTCTTGCTGACATGGCTATTCATCCGCACCGGCGAAGGCATGCGCAAACAAACATCATCGAGCCGCTCCGGCGCAAGCCTATTGCGGCGG
>JARRNI010000466.1:0-4202 GCA_037385125.1 Pseudolabrys sp. | reverse complement strand
AGCGACCGCCAGGATCAGCCCGAGCCCTGCCGCGACGATAAGCAGACGTTTCATGCTGGCATCTTGGTTTCGGGATTGCAGGCGGGGGCGAAACGCAGGCCGCTACAGCCCGACGAATTCTTTGATCGCCTTGAGGAAGGCCTCCGGCTGCTCGAGCGGCGGGCAATGGCCGCAGCCGGGCAGCTCGATATAGCGCGAGCTGGTGACCTTTTCCACGATGGCCTTGTTGAGCGCGGGCGGAGTCGCCTGGTCGAGTTCGCCGCACACCACCAGGGTCGGCACGTGCAGGTGGTGCAGGAGCGGGGTGAGGTCGGTCTCTTGCAGGATTTTACAGGCGGCGGCGAAGCCCTTGGGGTTGATCTCAAGCAGCATCTTCTTGCGTTGTTGGACCGCCTCGGGATGACTCTTGAGATAATCCGGCGAATGCACGCGCTTGGCGGCGATCTCGGCGACGGAGGCGAGCCCGCTCTCGGCCACCCCGTTGGCCATCATCGCAAAGGCCTGACGGCCCTCGGGCGGAAAGCATGCGACGGCGTCACTCAATACCAGCTTGGAGATGCGCTCGGGATGGCTGATCGCGAAGGCGAGCGCGACCGTGCCGCCAAAGCCGTTGCCGATCAGCATCGCGTCCTGGCCGATCTCGAACTCGTCGAAGCCGTCCTCGATCGCCGCCACATAGGCGTCGAGCAGCGCGAGCGGCGTCGGCAGGGAGCCATGAAAGCCGGGCAGGTTGATGAGGGTGACGCGATGGTTGGCGGCGAGCGCCGGCAGCACTGGATCGAAGGCATGGCGGTCGGCGAGCAGCGAATGCAGCACTACCAGATCGCGGCCCTCGCCCGTGCGCGCCGCCGTGAGCGCTCCGTGGGCCGCGGTCAGTTCTTGCATCTGCATCGCATGCTCCTTGTCTCGCATCACGCCGTTAATGGCGGGCGGGTGCGGCGAGTTCCATCATGCTGAAGGGCCGTGCCGGGCGCCGATGCGGAGCCCGGTCGAGGAAGCTGGGCCTGCAGCGCGCCATTGGCATGCCGCGTTGCGCCCGGGACATGGGCGGTTAGGAACCTACTCGGCCTCTCGCCAGATGCCGAGCGCTTCCTGCGCCGGGCGGTCGGAGATCGAGAACAGTACCGCCTCGCCGTCGGCCTCGTGGTGGTAGCGTTTCCACGGCGGCACCACGAATACGTCGTTGACCTTCCAGTCGAACGGCTTGCCGTCGATGACGGTGCGGCCCTCGCCTTCGGCGACCGCGAACACCATGCCGTCGGTCGAGCGGTAGGAATTGCCCTTGAAGCCCTTGGGCAGGAGCTGGAGATAGGCGCCCATGGTCGGCAGCACCGCGCCGCCGGTGATGGGGTTGGCGTAGCGCACGCGCGCGCCGTGGCGGTGATCGACGTCGCCGGTCTGGTGCAGCCGCTCGAGGATCGGCCGCATCTTGGCGTAAGGGTAGTTGATCACCGGGCTCTGGTTGGAGGCGGCGGGCAGGCCATCCGGCAGCACGCCCATGGCGTAGCGCTGAAATGAGTCCCCATCCTCGTGATCGGTCTTCTGCATCTTGTCTTCGAAATGCTCGGCGAACGAGGTCTCGAAGTGGTTGACGATGTGCATGTCGAGCACGTCGAGCCACATCACCGGCTCCTTGCCGGGATTGCCGTGGTCGTGCGGCGCCCAGTTGGCGGTGATGATGAAGTCGCCGTGCTTCATCATCGATTTCTCGCCATCAACCGCGGTATAGGCGCCCTCACCTTCCAGCACGAAGCGGATGGCGGACGCGACGTGGCGGTGCACCTCCGCGATTTCGCCCGGCATGATGAGCTGGATGCCGGCGAACAGCGAATTAGTCACCCGCGACTTGCCCGGCTGGGCCGGGTTCTCCAGCACCAACACGCGGCGCTCGGCTTCCTCGGCGGTGATCACGTCACCGGCCTCGAGCATGAACTGCTTGACCTCGTCGAACTTCCAGTGCGCCGGGATGCAGGTGCTCTTCGGCTCAGGCGTGACTAGGCCCTTGAGCACCTCCCACAGCGGCGCCAGGTGGTGCTTGGAGATCTTGTCGTAATAGGCCTGCCGCGCGCCTTGCACATTGTGCTTGGCGCCGGGCTCTTTGCTTGCGGTGGCGACGGCCATGGGGCGACCTCCTCGGGACCGATCGTTGAATTTGCAACCAATATAGCCCGATTTGGCCCCGGCTCAATGCGGGGCGGCCCGAAACCGGGGCCTTCCGCAGCGCAGCGCCACCGCGGCGGGAATAGGAACGGACGCCGCCCCTTCGCGTTGATGCAGGAACCAGCAAGGGCTGAACGATGAAAAATATTTCCGGACTCATCGCCGCCGCGCTGCTGGCGGGCGCCATCTCTGCGCCGGCCTTGGCGCAGCAGCAACAGCAACAGATGCAGAACGACAACAATATGCAGGTCGAGCAGCAGGCCTGCGAGGGCGACGTCTATAGCCTCTGCGGGCAGGCGATCCCGGACCAGGACCGCATCCAGCATTGCCTGCGCAAGAAATGGAGCAAGGTCAGCCACAAATGCCGCTCTGCCATGGCGAGCTACGGCAGGCGGCACAACGGCGGCGCGTCCGACTGACGGGCGCCCGCGGGAGGCGCAAGAACCTCCCACACCTTTCGGGTTCGAATCCTCGTGGTAGATTGGGCCGTGACCCGCCAGGAGACCACGACGCATGCGACCCTTGACGCTCGGCGAATTCACCATCGGCCGCGTGGCCGAGCTGGAATTCCCCGCCTTTTCCGCCCTCGAATTCTTCCCCGCCGCAACGCCGGACATGCTGGAAGCGGCGCGCCGCGTTTTTCCGGGCCGCATTAGCGCCGACGACAAGATCGTCATGAGCTTCCATTCCTTCGTGCTGCGGACCGGCCGCCACACCATCCTGATCGATACCTGCTGCAACAAATCGCGGCCCGGGCGGGGCCAGTTCGACGAAGGCAAAGCCGACTACCTCGGCGGCCTCGCCGCCATGGGCGTGAAGCCGGAGGAGGTGACGCACGTGATGTGCACGCACCTGCACTGGGACCATGTCGGCTGGAACACGCAAGCTGTCGACGGCCAATGGGTGCCGACTTTTCCCAACGCGCAATACGTCATGGCCAAGCGCGAATACGACCACTGGGACGCGGTCTATGCCAGGGAGAAGGGCGGCGAGCCGAGCCCGCATTCGCTCGCCTTCGAGGACAGCGTGCTGCCGCTGATGCGGGCGGAGAAGGCGATCCTGGTGCACGACGACTACGAACTCGACCACGGCATCTCGATCGAGCCGTGCCACGGCCATACCCCGGGGCACGTGGTGGTAAACGTCGGCTCGAACGACAAGCGCGGCGTCTTTATCGGCGACGCCATCCACCATCCGATCCAGCTCATGTTCCCGGATCTGTCGACGCGGGCCGATTCCGACCAGGACGTCGCGCGCCAGTCGCGGCGCGCGCTGATCGACAAGCACGCCGGCACCGGCAACCTGGTCATGCCGCATCATTTTTCGACGCCGTCCTGCGGCACCATCGAGCCGGCCGCCCAAGGCTTCCGCTTCGACTTCGTGGAAGGGTCCTGAGCCGTGGCGCCGGAAAGCATCTTGCAGGGCAAGCAGCGCCCGTTCACGGGCACGGAATTTCTCGAATCGCTGCGCGACGGCCGCGAGGTCTATATCTACGGCGAGCGCGTCAAGGACGTCACCACACATCCGGCCTTCCGCAACGCGGTCCGCTCGGTAGCGCAACTCTACGACGCGCTGCACGACGAGAAGACTCACGACGTGCTCACCGCGCCGACCGACACCGGCTCCGGCGGCTATACCCACAAGTTCTTCAAGGCCGCGCGCTCGCGCGAAGAAGTGATCGCACAGCGCGACGCCATCGCGACCTGGGCGCGCATCACCTATGGCTGGATGGGGCGCAGCCCGGACTACAAGGCGGCGCTGATGAACACGCTGGGCGCCAATGCCGAGTTCTACGGGCCGTTCGCCGACAATGCGCGCCAATGGTACAAGCGCAGCCAGGAGTCCGTGCTCTATCTCAACCACGCGCTGGTCAATCCGCCGATCGACCGCTCCAAGCCGGTCGACGAGGTCAAGGACGTCTACATCTCGATCCAGAAAGAGACCGACGCCGGCATCTACGTGTCGGGCGCCAAGGTGGTGGCGACCAATTCTGCACTCACCCACTACAATTTCCTCGGCCAGAACATGGGCCAGGAGATCAC
>JARRNI010000465.1:0-4206 GCA_037385125.1 Pseudolabrys sp. | reverse complement strand
TGCGCAAACGAAGCCGCCCGATCCATAGACGCGCTGTCCGCTTGATGCAACCAAAGGTATAATCGATCGAACAGCCAAGCTTACCGGAGGACCGCCATGTTTCGCTCCGCCGCCTCAACGCCGTCGCGCGTCTTGCGCCGCGCCGGGCTCGCCGCTGCCGCGCTGCTGCTGGCCGCCGCCGCGCAGGCCCAGCCGCAATCGGCCGCCTGCACCCGGACCTATGCGCCGGCGACCCTTCAGTACAGCCAGCCGCTCAATCTCGGCCAGCTCAAGAACCAGCTCTATTACTACGCCTGCTCCGGCGCCTATGACAGCGACCTCAACAAGGTGCTGTCGGCGGCCACGGCTTATGTGGCGACGCGCGCCGCGCAGGTCACCAAGCCCGCGCTGGTGCTCGACATCGACGAGACCTCGCTGTCCAACCTGTCGGAGGAGCTGGCGGACGATTTCGGTTACATCCAGGACGGACCCTGCGACAACCTGCCGAAAGGCCCGTGCGGCGCGCGCGCCTGGGAGCTGTCGGGACGGGCGCAGGCATTCGACGGCACCTTGGCCTTGGACAAGACGGCGCAAGCCCACCACGTCGCGGTGTTCTTCGTCACCGGCCGGCACGAAAGCAAGGAGCTGCGCGAAGCGACGGAAAAGAACCTGAAATCGGCGGGCTATGCCGGCTGGGCCGGGCTGGCGCTGCGCCCGGCGCGCACGGGCACCATGAGCGTCGCCGGCTACACGTCGGGCGAACGCGAAAACATTGCCGAGAAGGGCTACACCATCATAGCCAATGTCGGCGATCAGCAGAGCGATCTCGATGGCGGCTATGCCGAGCGCGCCTACAAGCTGCCCAATCCCTTTTACTACATACCGTGATCGGACGGCCGATCAGCGCTGCTATCGTGAATTACCGGCCGAGAGCCTTTCAAGGGCGGCTTCTTCCTCGGCGAGGCAGCGCTGAATGAAGCGACGCTCTCCACGCGTGAGCTCGGTTTGCAACATCCCTCGGTACCGGTCGATATTCGCCTGGTGTGCGGATACTGACACGCTCCGCTGATCCGACACCCTCGTTTCTGCCGCCATTTGCGTCTCCCTTGGCTGTCTCTGCCCATTGTTTTTCGCGACGAGCATCGGGCAGCCGGCGTACACGAACGATTGGCCGTTTGCTGATGATGAAAAATTAGGGAGCAGGGCGTGCTATTATTTGACGTAGCTCAAAAATAGCCGCGCAAGTTTGCCGCAGGGGCTTTTGACCTTTGTCAAGGCTGCGAGTCCCCGGGTGGAACACGCTGACCGGACCGTGAGACTGCTGAAGCGCTTCCTGCAGCGGCTGCTGATCCTCGGGTTGGGCATCCTCACCGTCTGGCTGATCGTTTTTGTCTTCCGATTCACCGACTACCGGCTGCCGACGGTGCTGGCCCTGGCCGTCACGTATGGAATTGCGGCCTATCTCATCCTGCCGCGCGCCGTTCGCATGGGCCTGAAGATCCTGCGGCGCAAACGCGTACCGCGCTTCACGATCACCGGCGACGGGCTGCCCGGCGACCCGGTCAACCTGGTGCTGACGGGCACGCGCGAACAGCTTGAGGCCGCCTTTGCGTCCGCCGGCTGGTCAGGGGCCGATCGGCTTGGTCTGGCAAGTTCGTGGCGCATGGTCCGCGCGTTCCTGTTGAACGCGCCCTATCCAAGGGCTCCTTTCAGCACACTCTATCTTTTCGGCCGTGGCCAGGACGTCGGTTTCCAGAAGGCGATCGGTGACAGCCCACGCAAGCGCCATCACATTCGGTTCTGGGCATTGAGCCTCGCGCATGCCGATTCAATCCTAGGAACACCAAGCTTCTGGCTGAACAGCGACCGTCCGCCCGACGGCGCGCGCGTCCACTGGGTCGGCGCGGGCACCAAGGACACGGGTTTTTCTTTGACGCGGCTTACGTTTCAGGTCACGCACGCCACCGACGCGGATACGAATGTCGAGCGTGACTTCATCATCGGCGCGTTGAGAAAAGGCGACGTTATTGGGGACGTCACTTCATATCAGGCCGGCGAGCGTCTGGGCGCAGGCCAAGTCAACCATTACGTCACCGACGGAGAAGTCACGGTCGCGAACCTGGTGGTGGAGGTCTGAGACGACGGAATTTTCCGGCAGTCATTAACGGCCGGGCGCCTATTGCCCGCGCTTGGCCTGGCTGGCGAAGCGGCGCGCTTCTTCCGCCGCGCGGAATAGGGCCTTCGCCTTGTTGACGCATTCGACCTGCTCGGAGTCGGGATCGCTGTCGGTGACGATGCCGGCGCCGGCCTGCACATACATGGTGCCGTTCTTGATCAGCGCGGTGCGCAGCACGATGCAGGTATCCATCTCGCCGGCCGCGGAGAAATAGCCCACGCAGCCGGCATAGAGCCCGCGCTTTTCCTTCTCAAGTTCGTCGATGATCTCCATCGCCCGCACTTTGGGCGCGCCGGAAACGGTGCCGGCCGGAAAGCCGCCCACCAGCGCATCGAGCGCGTCGTATTTTTCGTCCAATTTTCCTTCGACGTTCGACACGATGTGCATGACGTGGCTGAAGCGCTCGATGAAGAACTTGTCGGTCACCGTCACGGTGCCGATCCGGGCCACCCGGCCGACGTCGTTGCGGCCGAGGTCGAGCAGCATCAGGTGCTCGGCGCGTTCCTTCTCGTCGGCGAGCAGCTCTTCTTCCAGCGCCTTGTCCTTGTGCGGTGAGACCCCGCGTGGCCGCGTGCCGGCGATCGGGCGGATGGTGACCGTGTCGCCCGCGACCTTGACCAGGATCTCGGGGCTGGAGCCGGCGACCGCGAAGTCCTTGAAGTCGAGGAAATAGAGATAGGGCGAGGGATTGGTGCGCCGGAGCGCGCGGTAGAGCGAGAAGGGCGGCAGCGAGAATGGCGCCTCGAAACGCTGCGCCAGCACGATCTGGAAGGCGTCGCCGGCGGCGATGTACTCCTTGGCGCGGCCGACTATCGCCTTGTATTCGTCGGACGTGGTGTTCGACTTCGGCGGCTCACCGAGCGGGCCTTCGTCGACCTCGGCCAGCGATTTGTCGAGCGGCTTGTCGAGCGCATCGAGCACGCCGGACAACCGCTCCACCGCGCGCGCCAGCGCGGACTTGGCATCGACGCCATTTTGCGGGCGCACCGGCGTCACCACCGTCATGGTATCCTTGACCGTGTCGAAAACCACGATAAGCGTCGGGCGCACCAGCACGGCGTCGGGAATGCCGATCGGGTCCGGATTGGGCGGCGGCAATTCCTCCATCAGCCGCACCATGTCGTAGCCGAGATAGCCGAATATGCCGGCCGCCATCGGCGGCAGGCCGTCGGGCAGGGCGATGCGGCTTTCCGTGATCAGCGCGCGCAACGCCGCCAGCGGCGGCGCGTTCTGCGGCACGAAGCCGTCCGGCGTGGCGCGCGGGTCGCGGTTGATCTCAGCTTCACTGCCGTGCGCGCGCCAGACTAGGTCCGGCTCCAGCCCGATGATCGAATAGCGTCCGCGCGCCTCGCCGCCTTCCACCGATTCCAGCAGAAAGCTTTGTCCCTTGCCGGCGCCGAGCTTGAGATAGGCCGAGACCGGCGTTTCCAGATCGGCCACCAGGGTGGTCCATACCACCTGCGGCTCGCCGCGCGCGTATTTGTCGGCGAAGGCCTGTTCCGTCGGCTCGATCTGCATGGGCAGCGTTATGGATTGCCGGTGCCGATGACCTGGTTCACCTGCGACTGGTTGATGTCGACGCCGAGCGAGCTTTCCAGGTGGCCGAGATATTCGCTGCTGATGTCGTTGGCGTAGGAGGTCGATAGCGTCGAGGCGATCGCCTTGCTGCTGGCCGACTTGGGGTCGAGCTTGGGCTCGGTGACCCCGGTTACCTTGAATACGTAGCGCTCGGTGAGCTTCTTGCCTTCGACGCTGCCGGGCACGCCTTTCGGCGTGGCGAAGGCCGCGTTGAGCAGAGGGGCCGGCACTTTGTCGGTCGGCTTGCCGCGTAGCAGGCCGTCCGCCTTTTCGACGGTGAGGACGTCGGCGCTCGCGAGCTCGGCGAGCGTCGAGCCGTTCTTCAGCTTGCCGACCATGGCATCGGTCTTCTGTTTCAGGTTCTTGGCGATCTGGTCGTTGCGCCAGTCCTGTTCGACCTTGTCCTTCACCTCGTCCAGCGTGCGGTCGCGCGAGGGCGTGATGCCGGTGACGCTGTAATAGAGATAGCCACC
>JARRNI010000464.1:0-4218 GCA_037385125.1 Pseudolabrys sp. | reverse complement strand
TGCCAATCCGATGTTCTGTTTCCCATGGTCGGCCCCTCCAAAAACCGACCACCCATGAGTCACAGAAAAACTGATTTCGGAATCCTATGCCGCTCAAAATCTGCCAAAGTAGTGCTAAGCCACGGCAATCACTAGAAGAACAATTGCGACGGCGACTCCCGCGTATCCGATTACCTCGGAACGATCTGCGGTTTTTAGGAACGCAAATGTGTATTCGATTGCCGTGCGCCTAACGACATTCAGGAACGCGACAAATTGCGACATGACGTTCGCTCCTTTGGGCCTTAACTACACTTCTGATTTAGTCCTGGAGTTCTTCACTCTCAGGCCAGAGTATTCGCGATGTCCACGAAACTTTTATGAATAAATACGCCGCTAATTAGATAATTTCTGTTTAGGATACTGATAGTCAAAAACGGATGGCATGCATGCACTGGTACTCCCCCTGAAAATTGGTCCGACCTGAATTATGTCTTTTGACGTTAAAGAGGACCTAGATACCGAAGAGGAAGCGCAAGCCTGAAGAGATCGTCGCGAAGCTACGACAAGCCGATGTCCTGATATCGCAGGGAACAGGACATTGCTGATGTCATCCGCCAGATCGGCGTGAGCGAGGTGACCTATTATCGGTGGCGCCAGGAGTACGGCGGGCTGAAGACCGAGCAGGTCAAGCGCCTGAAGGAGCTCAAGACGGAGAACAGCCGTCTCCACAAGGCGGTCTCCGATCTGACGCTGGACAAGCTCATTCTGCAGGAGGCTGCCCGGGGAAATTACTGAGCCCCGCGCGTCGCTGTGCCTGTATCGAGCAGATCCGAGAGGTGATGCATGTGTCCGAGCGTCGCGCCTGTGCTGCTCTCGGACAACACCGCTCGACACAGCGCAAGGTGCCACGGGGCCGCCCCGACGAATAGCAGCTGACCGCCGACCTGATCGCCTTGGCGCGGCAATACGGCCGCTACGGTTATCGCAAGATCGCCGGCTTGCTGGAGCAGGCGGGCTGGCTGGTCAATGACAAGCGGGTCGCGCGGATCTGGCGGCGCGAGGGGCTAAAAGTCCAAAAAAGCAGCCCTCACCACTATTGCCGAATCTAGTTTTCGACACACACAGCCCATGCCCAGCGCGCTGCGGATTACCTGCACGGCTTGCAATGTAAGTCCGAGGTCGTGACGAACGCTGCATAGGCCCAACCTCGGCTCGGCGCAATAGCGCAATCTGCGCCGCAAGTTATTGATTGCGGTGCTGGGGCGTGCCGCCGATTTCTTCGCGGGGTGGACGCCGCACAGGCAAGGATTGGCCGGCGAAGAGATGACGGAAGCGGAAGTGATGACCGGCTTGTCCGCGCTATTTGACCCCTGGGCCGCTCCAGCCAAAATGATGTTCCAGCCGTCCGTACCTTGGCAATCAGGTCACCGCCACCTAAATAATTGATGTGCTGCGCCGCGACAGCCCAGGCAACTGAAAATGAGCGCAAGCGAGTTAATCTATAGGATACTGGCCGTTATCGCCACAATCATCGCGGTCGCAGCGATCGCGGTGGGCATTTACCAGGCGACTTTTCCAATCGCCGCCTTGCTGCTGGCGCTGGCGCTCTGGTTAATCGGCTCGTTTTTGCGGCGGTTGCGCACGTGACCGATAACAAACGCATATACTTGCGAGCTGCTCAAACGCCGGCGACGACGGTGCCGGGAACGGCGGTGATGTCCAATCCGAAGCGGCTTAAAACGGGCTCCGGCGCAGGTGAGCCGCCCGGGTCGCCTTGGCAAAATGGGTACGCGGAGGGACTGATCGGCGCGCGCCTCGGCATCACCGGACGTGATGATGGCCCGGAATGACGCCGTGTAATCTGGTCCGCGACCGGGACGGGATCTTCGGTGCTGCCGTCAGGCGCCGGCTCCGCGCCATGGGGTCTCGACGCGAGCTCGTTTGGATCAACGTCACCAGACACCCAACAGCGGAGTAGATCGCGCGGCAGATCACCGAACCACCTTTGGCAGACGGACTTCACCTATCTCAAGGTGATCAGCTGGGGCTGGTTCTAGCTCAGCACGGTGCTCGACGATCTCTCGCGCTATATCATCGCATGGAAGCTGTGCACGACGACGAAGGCGCAGGACGTTACTGATACGTTGGACCTGGCGCTTGCGGCATCAGGCTGCGATCAAGCTCGCATTGTCCACAAACCGCGTTTGCTCAGCGACAATGGTTCCAGCTACGTCTCGGCCGATCTGGCGGAATGGCTGGAGCCGCAGAAAATGAAACACTGATCCACCCCCACAAAAGTGGTCCAGGTTGAATGTTAGGCTCGTTTCGGTCGCGCGTAATGTTAAGCGTTCACCGCAATACGACGACCCTCGTGCCGTAACTGACGCGCGGGTAAAGGTCCATGACGTCTTTGTTATACATGCGGATACAGCCATGGGATACGAAGTGGCCGACCGAGGCGGGATTGTTAGTGCCGTGAATTGCGTATTGGCCGCCGCCGCTTAACGTCATTGCGGCGACACCCATCGGGTTGCGCCGGCTGCCGCCGGGGATCACCCGCGGCAGCCGCGAATAGTCTTGCCGGATCGAGGCCGGCGCCTCCCAGGAGGGCCGGATGTATTTGCCGTCGATATAGACCGTGCCCGACCAGCGCATGCCTGCGCGGCCAACGCCGACCGGATAGCGGATTGCCTTACCGTCGTCGAGGACGTAATAGAGGCGCCGCTCGCTTGTTTTTATGACAATCGTGCCGGCCGAATAGCCGCTAAAAGCGACAATTTGCCGGGCGCTGGACGGTGTCGGCGCGAACAGAACGAAACCCAAAAGGGCAAGTGTGCTGAGCGAAATACTGCGCATGGTTTTCAGGGGCCTAATCGTATGTGGGCGGTGAATTTGGAGTAATTCCATTGCGACAGTGCCGCCGCCAAGATTTGGCTGGTGGCCACCACCTTCGGAAAACACAAACAAGGTCTGGATTAAGCTTTAGCTAATTTAGAACTGGGAGAGGGGCACAAAAACGCTTTGCTGCGGTGACGGTAAATGATGCATTACGAAAGGGGACTTATTCGGTTTTGCAGTAAGCCGTCAGATCGCAACTCGCTGATTGCACTCAGAGCGTGGGGCGGCTGCTGCTCAAAGTCAGAGCGGCTGCCGGTTGCACTTTTTCAGCAAGGGCGATGTTCCTGTGGATGCACGAATTTCATGCGCGCGCAAAAGGTTTCCACAGGCCTCCTCGGCGACTACTCGACAACGGCTACCTTGCATCAAAGGTCAGCAAGTACGGCAGCACCTCCAGCTAGATCTCGAATAAGCTGCCACTCGATCAATTGGCGTCGTTCTTCCCGCGCCTCTCGCGGGAGCTGACGATAAAGCACCCTGATCCCTTCACGATCCATAAAGGCGCAAACGGATTGTGCAGGTTTGAGCCCTCGCATAATCCGGCACGATAGGAGCATGGGTGATCTTGCCGTCCGAAAAATGGCAGACCCAGCGACCAATCAGACGCCAATTAGCCGGCGGTAGCCCTGCCAAGCTCTTCAACAGCAGTTGCCAACCGTCCGTAACAGCGGTGGCAAACAGCCCGATAACAACGGATTGCCACATATAGCACCGAAGGCCTTGCTGTCCTCGATTAGGAATCTACAAGCCGCAGGTGCACTGGATCAAGCCCACTGACGAGGTCGCATCGGCGTTCCACGGGTGAACGACCGGCGTGTCCTCAACGCCATCTTCTGGGTTCTGCGATCTGGAGCGCGGTGGCGCGACCTGCCGGACAACTTCGGTCCGTACACCACTTGTTACAACCGATTCGTTTTCTGGCGGGCAGGCGTCTGGAACCGGATCATGGAGGCGCTGACCGCTGCGCATGATGTCGCCGACCCGATGATCGACACGTCGATTGTGCGCGTGCATCAGCATGGTGCCTACATCACGGAACAGAAGACAGGCCTTGGGCCGGTCTCGGGGCGGGTTGACCAGCAAGATTCACGCGCTGGTCGATACCAACGGCTACTGGTCCGGCTCGCGCTGACCACCGTGGTCCTCCCCCTGAAAAGTGGTCCGACCTGAATTATGTCTTTTGACATGAAGGAGGACCTAGATGCCGAAGAGGAAGCACAGCCTGAAGAGATCGTCGCGAAGCTACGACAAGCCGATGTCCTGATATCGCAGGGACAGGACATTGCTGATGTCATCCGCCAGATCGGCGTGAGCGAGGTGACCTATTATCGGTGGCGC
>JARRNI010000463.1:0-4251 GCA_037385125.1 Pseudolabrys sp. | reverse complement strand
GGCTGGTGCAGCCGGACCTCGCCGACACCTTGCAGCAAATCGCCGACCACGGCCCGCGCGCCTTCTACACCGGCCGCATCGCCCGCCAGATCGCGGACGCGGTGCAAAAGGCCGGCGGCATTATGACCGCGCAGGACCTCGCCAATTACAAGGCGGTGGAGCAACCGGTGGCGCGCGGGAGCTATCGCGGCTACGACGTGATCTCCATGCCGCCGCCCTCATCTGGCGGCGTCTGCCTGATCGAGATGCTCAACATTCTGGCGGGCTACGACCTCGGCAGAAACGGCCGCGACGCGCAAGCGCTGCATGATCTGATCGAGGCGATGAAGCGCGCCTATGCCGACCGCGCCGCTTTCCTGGGCGACCCCGACTTCGTCAAGATGCCGCTCAAGCGGCTGCTGTCGAAACGATACGCCGCGAAATGGCGCGCCGGCATCGGCGAAAAGGCGACGCCCGCCGCCGACATCCGCCCCGGCCATGCGGCCGATCCCGAGGGGCACAATACCACGCACTTCTCCGTCATCGACCGCGACGGCAACGCGGTGTCGAACACCTATACACTCAATTTCGGCTACGGCCTCGGCCTGGTGGCCGCCGGCACCGGCGTGCTGCTCAACAACGAACTCGACGACTTCACCGCCAAGCCGGGTGCCGCCAACGCCTACGGGCTGGTCGGCTTCGACGCCAACCTGCCGGCGCCGAACAAGCGGCCGCTGTCGTCGATGACGCCGACCATCGTGCTGAAGGACGGCAAGCCGTTCCTCGTCACCGGTTCGCCCGGCGGCAGCCGCATTATCACCGCGGTGCTGCAGGTGATCACAAACGTGATCGACTTCCATATGGGTATCGCGCAAGCGGTCTCCGCGCCGCGCCTGCATAACCAGTGGGAGCCGGACAAGACCTATGTCGAGCCGGGCTTCGAATCCAAAGTTCTCGATGGCTTGCGCGCGCGCGGCCACAAGATCGTGCCGACAGACCCGCACACCGACGCCAACTCGATTCAGGTGACGCCCGACGGCTATGTCGGCGCCGCCGACCGCCGCACGCGTGGAGCGCTGGCGGTGGGTTATTGAGCCCTAAACGAAACACGCAATCTCCGCGAATTGCTTCGCCACCGGATAGCCGGTTACTTCGATGCCCGCCGCGTCGAGCCAGGCATTGGCATCGATCGGCTTGTCCTGCCCACGCGCCGCGCCGAAATGCATGACGCTGGCGCGGCAGCGTCTCGGGCACTTGGCCCGCCCGCACCACGATATCGGGCTCAGACGGTGCCGAAGGCGCCGCGATGGCGCCCGGCAGCTCAACCTCACTCGCCAACGCGAGCCCGGCAACACGATAGAAACGCACAAAATTTCCCCATCGCTGCAGCGCAGCAACGGAGCCCATTCGCACTAGACAACCAGAAAGAGAACCATTTTTGAAGGCACGGAACCGGCTTGGCGCTGCCTTCCCGGCGCCGGTTAAGCCCGGCTCGTTGTGCGTTTTTCGAAGCGACGGGCGCGAACCCTTGTCGGTTGACGCCGGTCAAAGGGCGCGCCATGTCGGTGGCAGATACGCGTCCCCCCGCGCGCAAAGACCCGTTGAACCGGAAACAGCCGTTGCCCTCGACCGCCCTGTCCGAGCAGCGCACCGCCCCGACGGCGCCCGCCGTGCCGCTCGCCGACAAGGTGGCTTTCCTCTCAACACCCGATGCCTATCCCCATCCGGCGACCGATCTCGAGCGCAAGGAGACCCATATGTCCTGGGTCTTCCTGGCCGGCGGCCGTGTCTACAAGCTGAAGAAGCCGGTGCGCTTTCCCTATCTGGATTATTCGACGCTCGAGCGGCGCGAGGCCGCCTGCCGCGCTGAACTGACGCTCAACCGCCCACTGGCGCCGCATGTCTACGAGCGGGTGGCGCCGCTGACGCTCACGCCGCAGGGCTTGCAGCTCGATGGCGAAGGCGAGCCGGTCGATTGGCTGGTGGTTATGCATCGGTTGGTCGAGCGCCGCACCCTGGGAAACGCCATCCTGACCGATGAAGTGAGAGCGGCGCAGCTCGACCACGTGGTCGATACGCTGGTGACGTTCTATCACCGCGCCCGCTCGGTTTTCGTTTCGCCGGCAACGCATTTGCGCAACTGGCACGACAGCCTCGCCTATAACAAACGCGTGCTGCTTGATCCTCGGCTCGGCCTGCCGGCGGGACCAGTACGGCACATCGACTTGGCGCAGCGCCGCTTCCTTCGCATGCGCGCCACGCTGATCGCCGACCGCGTGCGCGGGCGCCATATCGTCGACGGCCACGGCGACCTGCGTCCCGAGCACATCTGGCTGATCGATCCCATCACCATCATCGACTGCCTGGAGTTCAACGCCGGCTTGCGGGCGGTCGATCCGTTCGACGAGATCGCTTATCTATGCGTCGAATGCGAGCGCTTGGGCGGCGCCTGGGCGAGCGCGCACATCTGCCGCCGCGCCATCCATGTGCTGCACGATCACCTGTCGGAGCAGCTTTTCACCTTCTACCGCTGCCACCGCGCTACCTTGCGCGCGCGGCTGACCATCGCGCACATGCTGGAAGCGCATCCGCGCACGCCGGAAAAATGGCCGCGGCGCGCGCGCGAATATCTGGCGATCGCGGCGGCCGATGCGAGACGGCTGGAGCGGATGCTCAGAAGACCATCAGGTCTGTGAGCGCGCGGCCGTCGTACAGGCGGCGGATGGTTTCCGCCAATAGGGGCGCTACCGGCAAAATGTCGATCTTCTCGCGACAAGCATCGTCGAGCCGGAACGGCGGTACGCCGTCGGTGACCACCAAACGGTCTATTGCCGAATCGGCCACCACCGCTGCGGCACCCGGCATGAAGAGGCCATGCGTCACCAGCGCGAGTACCTTTTTGGCGCCGGCCTTGCGCGCCGCTTGTGCCGCGCGCAACAAGGTGCCGCCGGTGCTGATCAGGTCGTCGATGACCAGCGCGGTTGCGCCTTCCACCTCGCCTACGAACATATCGCCGGAGACGACGCCGGCGCTGCGGTGCTTCTCGGCAAAGCCCTTGCCGACTGGCTTACCCGTCGCGGCTTCCAGCGCCTCACGAAACAGCTCGGCGCGCTTGCCGCCGCCGAGATCGGGCGACACCACGCACAGCTTCTCGTCGCGCAAGCCCTTGGCGTAGTCGACGAATAGCGGCGCCGCAGTCAGCGCCACCGTCGGAATGCGAAAAGCATTCTCGAAGGCAGCCGGATTGTGCACGTCCAGCGCCACGACAAGATCGGTGCCGACTGCCTCGAACATCTGCGCCACGTAGCGCGTGATCACCGGATCGTGCGGCTTGGTGCGGCGGTCCTTTCGCGCATAGGCGAGATAGGGCGCGACGATACTGACGCGCGCGGCGCCGGCGTCCTTGAGCGCGCCGATGAAGAACAACAACCGCACCAGCTTGTCGCTCGCGGTTTCGCTCGGACCGCCGTGCAGGCTCTGCACCACATAGACGTCGCGCCCGCGCACGCAATCGAGCGGCCGCGTCTTGTGCTCGCCGTCCTCGAAGTCGCGCTCCTCGTGCGCGGCCAGCGGACACCCAAGCGTCGCAGCGACGGCACTGCCGAGCGCAGCCGTGGCCTTCAGCGCGAACAGTTGCGGGCCGTACTTGTCACTCATCGCCGCGCGTCTTTATTTTGGCGCCTGCGCAAAGCGCGCCAGCGTGTCGATGACCTCCTGATCGGAGATCTGGCGGAAGTCGGAATAGTAATAGCCGATGGCGCCGAAGAGCTCGTGATCTTCCAGGCACACCACGTCGTCGGCTTCTTCGCGCATGGCGGGCAGGGTTTCGGTCGGCGCGACCGGCACCGCCAGCACCAGCTTCTTCGGCTTGCGCAGGCGGGTGGCGCGCAGGGCGGCGCGGGTGGTGGCACCGGTGGCGACGCCGTCGTCGATGACGATGGCCGTCTTGCCTTCCACCTCGGCGCGTGCGCGGCCACCAAGATAGCGCCCACGCCGGCGCTCGATTTCGGCCAGTTCCTGATCGCACACTTTCTTGAATTCTGTCTCCGACACGCTCGCCAGGGTGATGACGTCCTCGTTGCGTACGATCAGCGGCGTGGCACCGTCAACCACCGCACCCATGGCCAGCTCCGGCTGCATCGGCACGCCGATCTTGCGCACCAGGATGAGATCGAGCGGCGCATGAAGCACCTTGGCAACCTGCGCCGCCACCGGCACGCCGCCGCGCGGCAGCGCCAGCACCACCGGCTGCTGATCCTTGTAGGATGCAAG
>JARRNI010000462.1:0-8511 GCA_037385125.1 Pseudolabrys sp. | reverse complement strand
AGCTACTATGTCGGCGCCGGCAGCCACGATCCCGTGCGTATTTCGATCCCCAAGGGTAGCTACGTTCCCCATTTCGAATGGCACGAGGTGGCGCCGCCGCTTGCGACATACGGCGGGGAGCAGGAGAGCGGCTCGGGCACAAGCTCGGCGGGTGGCATTTCCGGCATAGGGGCTTCCGGTGTATTTGGGCGGATCGCGAGTGTAGGCGGCCGTCCCGCAAGAAGCTTTTTGGCGGCCGCCGTGGTTGCCGCGATTGCCGCAGCTGCGGTTGCCGGCTGGATTTTGACAGCCAGAGAGAAGGATGCTGCCTCCTTTGGCATAGCAAACGAGCCGGCCGTAGTGGTCATGCCCTTCGAGGCCCAAACCAGCAATGAGACCGGCAGGTTGCTTGCCGCCGGCCTGACCAATTCGGTTGTCGACAACCTGATACCGTTCGACGGGCTCCAGGTGCTCGCGGGCTTACCTACCGGCGTCCGCGCTTCAGAGGTTTTGGGCGCGCTAGCGGCAATCCCGGTCTCTGTCATCAGCGGCATCGTCGAGCAGGCCACAGAGCGTCTCCGGGTCATGGTCCGGCTGACCGAGCGCGCCTCGGGTCGCGTCCTGTGGAGCCAGAGCTTCGTCCCGCTTGGCGCAGGTCTACGGTTTGATCCATTTGAACGCCGACCGGCGGCTTGCCGATGATGGGGCGGCGACCCTGGAAGGCTACACTTGCGTGCAGCGCGCCTTCGCCTACCGGCTTACCTTCGATCGCACGCAGTACCCCGACGTGCGAAGCTGTCTCGAGGCGGCGGTACAACAAAATCCTGACTATGCCGATGCCTGGGCAATGCTCGCCTTTGCCCATCTCGATGCTGTGCGGTTTCACCTAGTATCGCAAGAGCGCACCGCCGAGCTGGCCAAGGCACTGTCAGCGGCGCAGCGGAGTGTCGACCTGGCGCCGGAGCGGGTTCGTCCGTTACAGGCATTGGCTGCGGTAAGGTACATGCGAGGCGACTTTGCCGCGGCCGAGCGAATCCAACGCCACGCCATTAAGCTCAATCCGAACGATCCGGAATCCTCGGCCCAGCTCGGCTGGCGGCTGGCGGTGCGCGGTCACTCCGAGCAAGGGATTGCGTTGCTGCGTCAAGCGATCACCCGCAGTGTGCGCAATCCCGCCTGGTACAACATGGCCCTGGCGATCGCCGAATTCGCCGCCGGCGACCTCGACCTGGCCTACGCCGAGGCGGTCCGCGGCCAGAATTTCTGCTGTGGGCTGGGGAAGGCGACGCTGGCCGCTATGGCGGCGGAGGTAGGCAAACCGGCAGAGGCGTCAGAAGCACTGGAGGCCGCGACAGCGCAATCCCCGTTGCTGGTGCGCGATCCGCACGCGTTCTGGGCGACTTGGCATTTCAACGAGGCCCTGATCGGCCGGCTGAACGCAGGACTCGAAAAGGCGGGGCTATCGACATTGCGTGCGGTGCCCAGTAGTGAGCCGGGTCAATAATCGCAGTATATATTTGGGTCGCTATGACGATAGCAGTCGCATCATGCATCAGGCGTAGGCTATCGATCCCTACGATCTCGAAACGCTGGCGCAACTCGGCTGGCGGCTCGCCGCGCGCGGCAACCAACTGGTAACCTATATTTTATGTGGCCCTTCGTCAGACAGACCAAATCCTCAATCCTCCTACTTGCGATTGCACCAGCCGTAATCTCTGCGGCAGTTTCTTTTTTGCTTGTGTCCGGCAATTCGAAGGGCTTGGTTGGCGTCGTCCATGCGCGGCCCACCAATACGGCGACATTCGTTGGCAGCGAGACCTGCGCCGGGTGCCATAAGGCGGAAGCGAGACTTTGGCGTGGCTCGCAGCACAAGCACGCCATGGATCACGCCACCGAAGAGTCGGTGCTCGGCGACTTCAACAATACGAGTTTCGACTATTACGGCGTCCATTCGCGTTTCCATCGCAAGGACGGAAAATTTCTCGTCGAAACCGACGGACCGGACGGCAAGCTGGCGACTTTCGAGGTGAAATACACGTTTGGCATCTATCCTCTCCAACAGTACTTGATAGAGTTTCCGGACGGTCGAATTCAGGCGTTATCGATCGCATGGGATAGCCGCCCGAAAGAAAAGGGCGGGCAGCGTTGGTTTCATCTCTATCCGAATGAGGACATCCGGTATGACGATGTCTTGCATTGGACCAAGCTCAACCAGAATTGGAATTTTATGTGCGCTGAGTGCCACTCGACGGGGATACGCAAAAACTATAACGCGGCCAAAAATCGTTATGCGACGACCTGGACAGAGATCAGCGTGGGCTGCGAGGCCTGTCACGGGCAGGGCTCCAATCACGTTGCTTGGGCGCGGTCGCAGGAAAGCTGGTTGTGGTTCAACCGCCGCAAAGATCCCCATAAAGGTCTACTTGTGGCCTTCAAGGAGCGCGAAGGAGTCGTTTGGTCGCACGATCCGCACACTGGAAAGGTGACGCGTAACGGTCCGAAAGATATACTGCGCACGGAAGTGGAAACCTGCGGTCGCTGCCACGCACGACGCAGCGAGATTTCGGAGGATTGGGTGCCGGGACAGTGGCTGCAGCAGACGCATGCCATCGCTAATCCACTGGGAAGAGATGTTTATTGGGCTGACGGGCAAATCCGTGACGTCGTGGAGCCCTACAATTACGTTCCGTTCAAACAAAGCAAGATGTTCGCGGCCGGTGTCACGTGCAGCAACTGTCACAATCCCCATAGCGGTAATCTACGCGTTGCCGGCAGCGGTGTGTGTCTACAATGCCACGCGTCAAAAACATATAAAAGCGCAAAGCATAGCCACCATAAGCAAGCCAACGGTGCGCCCAATTGCGTCTCATGCCATATGCCTACTCGCACATATATGGTAATTGATCCTCGGCACGATCACAGTTTGCGGGTGCCGCGGCCCGACCTCTCGGTGAAGCTTGGCACGCCAAACGCATGCAATTACTGTCACAACGACAAGTCCGCTCAATGGGCGGCGGATGCTGTCGAGCGCTGGTTCGGCCCAAAGCGTGAGGGGTTCCAGACTTATGCGGCGGCATTCCATGCGGCTTGGACTGACCAAGCCGACGCCGAAAAGCTTCTCGCATCTGTCGCAGCCGATGAAAGCGCGCCCGATGTTGCCCGCGCCAGCGCCCTCATTGAGCTTGCGCCCTTTGTCTCGCCTGCGAATGCCGATCTGGCGCGGCGCGGACTCTCCGATCCAGATCCCATGATGCGGATCGCCGCCATGGATATGTTCGCGAATGTACCACCCCAGCAGGTCTGGCGCCTGGTTGCACCGCTCCTTTCTGATCCAGTGCGCGGCGTTCGAATTCGCGCCGCGGATTTGCTGGCTGCCGTCCCAACCGAGCGTCAGCCGCAAGCCGATCGAAAACGCTTCGAGAGCGCTGCGGCGGAACTTGTTGCCGCCCTTCGCCTCAATGCCGATCGGCCGGAAGACCGTTCGTCACTCGGAAATTTTTATTCGAAACGCGGCCTCGCGTCGGAAGCCGAAGCCGAGTATAAGGCCGCGCTACGATTGAGTCCGCAATTTGGTCCGGCAGCAGTCAACCTTGCTGATCTTTACCGGCGGCTCGGCCGCGATAGCGAAGGAGAAAGAATTTTGCGGAAAGCGATCTCCGCTTCGCCTGCGGATGCAGGACTGCATTTCGCGCTTGGGCTAACGCTGACGAGAATGAAACGGCGTGGTGAAGCAATTGGTGAGCTTCGTCGCGCATATGAACTCGGACCGCGCCGCGCTCGTTATTCCTACGTCTATGCGGTTGCGCTTAACTCAACGGGGCAGCATCAGGAAGCGATGGCCGTTCTCAAGAAAGCTCTAGCGGTGCATCCTAATGACCGAGGCACGTTATCGGCACTCATTAGCTTTTCTCGTGATAATGGGGACATTAAGGGGGCGCTCGCATACGCCAACGAACTGGCCAAACTTAGACCGCAGGATTCGAGTCTGAGGGCGCTCATCAAGAGCCTCAAACGCCAGCTCGAAAAAGCGAACGCAAACTAAGGTTGTTGGTTCGCTATAGCTAGGGGCCGACTGATTATTGGCGTTTGCTGCTGCGGACCGTGTTCCCTTACGCGGTCGGCGATGGGGTTGATTGGTGCTGCCCCGCCAGTCCACATCCGTCAGCGTTTGTGAAGAGGACGACGAGTGCGTATGGTTAGATAATTCTCCGCTCATCGTAATTCATAAATGCGGTGCTGCGGTTCGGAATAGGAACGGCCTGTTGAAAGCCTTCCCTGAAACGCGGGGTGCAAAGCGGCGAAGCGGTAACGCCGATTATTCCCGGTATTGAGGTGGCGAACGGCGCCCGCTCCGGGCAGCGAGTGACCGAACTAGCGAAAGTGGGAAGATGGGAAAAAATACGGATATACTGACTGAGCATCCAGGATGAAAAGTTTTCGCTGGGTGACGCAGGTGTTGATGCCTGTGGTTTATGCCGACCCCGGCAACATGAAGGTGCGCAACTTCATGGCGGATGCTAGCGAGCAACTCGGCTACCAGGCGGAGGCACGCCTTACGTTTTCAGTTTGCAGGAGCGGGAGCCGGCGACTATAATTTTTAAGGTGACGTCGGGGGGCGAGAAATGCGATGGTCAAGCCTAGGCGCAGCAATTGTGATGTTCGGCTTGTCGGGTGCCGCATTCGCTCAGTCGAGCGACACCGACTTGGCAAAGCAACTTGCTAATCCAATTTCCAGCCTGATCAGCGTGCCGTTCCAGAGCAACTACGATTGCTGTTTCGGGCCGAACGATGCCTCACGCTACCTCCTGAACGTCCAGCCGGTCATCCCAGTCGCCTTGACCCCTGACTGGAACGTGATCATTCGCACTATCCTGCCGGTGATTTCGATGGGATCGCCCGCGCCGACGATTCCCTCGAGCACGGGACTGGGCGATACGACGCAGAGCTTCTTCTTCTCGCCGAGCCAGCCGGTCAACGGCGTGACATGGGGCGTGGGTCCGGTCTTCCTCTGGCCGACGGGAAACAATGTGTTCGGCTCGCAAAAATGGGGCGCCGGTCCGACGGCCGTGATCCTGAAACAGGACGGGGGCTGGACCTATGGTGCGCTGGTCAACCATATCTGGTCCTACGCCGGTAAAAGCGGAGTACCGGACGTCAATTCAACCTTCCTGCAACCGTTCCTGGTCTACACATTCCCGGACTCGACCGGCATTACGCTCGATACCGAGTCAACCTACGACTGGATCACCAAGGAGTGGACAGTCCCGATCAATCTCCTCGTGTCGCACGTCTACAGTATCAGTGGCCAGCGCGTGCAGTTCCAGGTCGGGCCCCGGTTCTACGTGGTGCGGCCGTCAGGCGGGCCGGACTGGGGTGCGCGGTTCAACATCACGTTCCTGTTCCCGACAAAATGACGTCCGCTTCTCTAATCGGCCGGTTGGGATCAAGCGCTTTCAGACTGTCCACAGCTGCAGTGTCGATGTCGCCCGCGGGCTCGTGCTTCTCTCCGGAATCGGCACCAGGGCCCTTCCATCATGGGATTCGAGGACGAGGCGGAACGATCTTTTGGTCGGCCTTGCCGTCAAGCTGATGGCAGGTCCAAGCGGACATACGAACTCATTTTATCCGTCGTCCCGCGAGGGACACCATCCCACCGCTCGGTGGAACTCGAGTTGCCTCCTATCCGGGTTGATCCTGTTTGGCTCTCATGCTGCTGCGGCCTGTTCCCGGGTCCAGCGAAATTCGGTGCCGTCAACCCAGATGCGGTGCATAGTCACAGCCAATCGGCGCGCCAAGGCAACGATCGCCTTCTTCATCCCGCGGCGCCTGGCGATCTTCATTGCCCACGCCTTGAGCCAGGACCATCTCACCGAGCGCACCAATAGGATTTGGGCCGCTTCGTAGACCATCGCCCGCATCATCTCGTCTCCGCGCCGAGATATGCCTGGCTTTGGTTTTACCATTGTGAAAGTGTTTGAATATTTGAAAACTGGCTCGGTGGTGAAGGCTGCTTTTCTACCGCAGGCATCCAGGCTTTTCGGGCTGGCTTTAATCGGCACCAACGTAATCGTCCTTGCCATATCAATTTGGCAATATCGGTGGAGCATCGGTTATCTGAGGGCGCCGCCGTTCGATCGCATTGCGCCTGCAGGGGAAATCAGAATGAACACACCCGCTCTCGCGGTGTGCATCGGGCTTATGCTTATTGGAATGGCGACCTTCGCTGCCGTAGTCGCTCGTCTCATTTGATCGCAAGCCGGCATGCGCAGAGCAAATGTGCCTTTGTTTGATTCATATCAATGCCGCATTGAAGCATAATGTTGCGATCCAAGATGGAAAAGATCTGGTGCGGCGAGCGGAAGGAGGAGTGGTGCCATGCTACCTACACGCCCAAAATTAAACGCGGCTCTGAAGCTGATCGGGGCGCTTGCGTTAGCGCTTACGACAATATTGGGAGCCTCGCTCGGCGCTCGCGCTCAGAATGAGAATGATGCGGGCAAGATTCTGAAAGCGATGTCTGATTATGTTACGAGTCAAAAGACGGTATCGCTAAAGTTTGATGCCAGCATTGAGGTTATAACCCCGGAATTGCAAAAGATTCAGTTCAATAATTCAGGAACGTTGTTGTTGCATCGTCCAAACAAGCTTCGAGCCGCCCGCAAGGGGGGATATGCCGACGTCGAATTTTTCTTTGACGGTAAGACCTTCACCGTGTTCGACAAAGGCCATAACCGCTTCGCCCAGTCGGCCACGGCGAGCTCTGTCGACCAACTCGTCGACAAACTCGGAACGGAGTATTCTGTGCAAGCGCCCGGCGCCGACCTGCTCGTGTCGAACCCTTACAAGCAGCTGATGGCAGGCGTTATCGACGCAAAAGACATCGGTCCATCGGTTGTTGATGGCGTCGAATGTGAACAACTCGCATTTCGCAATCATGACGTCGATTGGCAAATTTGGATCCAGGCCGGGCCAAAGCCGATTCCGCGCAAATATGTGATTACAAGCAAGACCGTTGCAGGCGCGCCGCAATACACACTTCTGGTCAAAGGCTGGAACACGGACGTTGCCGCCGGTCCTGATGCGTTTTCCTTCAAGGCGCCGGCGGACGCCAAAAAGGTCGAATTGAAAGACCTTAGAGATGTCGATGAAAGTCCACCGGGTGTGCCGACTGTGAAGAAGGGAGAGAAGAGATGAAAAGCCTAAAGTTGACGCTCGTTCACGCTATCCTTGCCGGCGTCGTCGGTGCGGCCGTTCTCATGGTAAATGACCATGCGTCGTTTACCTCGGGCAATCTTGTTTCAGCCGCGTCCGCCCGCATTGGAAGGCCGCTTACGCCGCTCAGCTATGCCGGCGTTGCGAGACGAACGACGCGAAGAGCGTACTACGGTGCTGCAGCTGCCGGGGCGGTGGCCGGAGCGGCTTACGGGGCCGCCGCAACCGCCGGGTCCGGCTGCGTCCAGGTCACCGATGCATACGGACGCATATATACGCGTTGCTACTAAAAGGGGAGCGCAGCTCGATAAGGAGGTGAGCCCCTCTGAATCGTGAGTGCGCACCACGGCGTGTCACGAACGAACATGACAGCTCGTGGCGTTGTCCGGCACGAACCCATCGCGTTCGGATCAAGAAATCGAGAACATTTCTTTTCGGTGCGTCGTTTGCTGCTTGGCGTGACCGAGAAGTATCTGCTCGACACCCGAGCGGGCAGTGCAGAGGCGGTTTGATAACACCATTGGAGACTTGGTCATGAGTGATGAGGAGAAGAAACACCGTTCGCATCTCCCGATGCTCAACACTTCCCGGGCCCAATTCATCGCGTATGACGCGAAGGACCCGGACAGCAAATTCCCGCGTATCGAGCAGTTACGTCCGCCTAAAGGCGCCCCCAATGTCCTGATTGTGCTTATCGACGATGTGGGGTTCGGCGCCTCCAGCGCCTTCGGTGGCCCCTGTCAGACGCCTGCTGCCGAAAAGCTGGCGGCGGGAGGCCTGAAATACAACCGCTTCCACACTACGGCACTGTGCTCGCCCACGCGGCAAGCGCTGCTAACTGGTCGCAACCACCATTCCGCCGGCATGGGCGGCATCACCGAGATCGCCACCGGCGCGCCGGGCTATTGCTCGGTGCTGCCCAACTCCATGTCGCCGCTGGCGCGCACGCTGAAGCTCAACGGCTATAACACGGCACAATTCGGCAAGTGCCATGAGGTGCCGGTGTGGCAGACGAGCCCGGCCGGACCGTACGACGCCTGGCCCACGGGCGGCGGCGGCTTCGAGTATTTTTACGGCTTCATCGGCGGCGAGGCGAACCAGTGGTACCCCACGCTGTACGAGGGCACCGTTCCGGTGGAAAACAAGAAGACCCCGGAAGAGGGCTACCACCTGATGGATGACATGACTGAGAAGGCACTCAAGTGGATCGGCCAGCAGAAGGCGCTGACGCCCGACAAGCCGTTCTTTGTCTACTTTGCGCCCGGTGCCACCCACGCCCCGCACCACGTGCCGAAGGAGTGGGCCGACAAGTACAAGGGC
>JARRNI010000461.1:0-4264 GCA_037385125.1 Pseudolabrys sp. | reverse complement strand
CGGCAATATGCGCGCAACTATCAATTTTTCGGCGCGCCGGTCGCTTTGTTCTTCGCGCGCGAAAAGGCGCATGGGCCCGCGCAATGGGCCGATATCGGCGGCTATCTGCAGACGGTCTGTCTGCTCGCGCGCGGGCACGGCCTGCATACCTGCCCGCAGCAGGCCTGGGTCTCCTTCCACCGCACCGTGCGCGCCTTCCTCGATCTCCCTCCCCATCTGATGATCTATTCCGGCATGGCGCTCGGCTATGCCGACGAGAACGCCCCCATCAACCGCTGGCGCGCCCCGCGCGCTCCGGTCGACGACTATGCCTCGTTTTCCGGCTTCGAAAGCTAGCCGAGGCGGCCCGTCTGCCTGCCGGGCCGGGCGTTCATGCGGTATTCACCGGTGCGCCGTTATCACCGGCCTCATGCCCGTACTCCCCCGCCTTGCAGCCCTGCTTCTGATCGGCCTTCTGGCCGGCCTGGCCCGAGGGGTCCAAAGGGCCAATGCCGCCGAGCGGCCGCATCACACCCAGCCCGCTCATCACACCTGCCTGAGCAAGGCCGAGCAGCGGGCGGCGGTCGCCAGCCATCGCACCATTTCGCTCGGCCGCGCCATCAAATCGGTCCTTCGGCACCGCAAGAAGAAGACCGAAGTGCTGCGGGCCCGGCTCTGCCGCCGCGGTGACCGCCTCGTCTACCTGCTGACGCTGCTGGCCCCGAACGGCAAGGTGACGCACGCAGCCGTTGACGCGGCAAACGGCAAGCTTATTAAGGGCCATTTAGAGGGCCACGAGACCGCTGCGAGCGGAGACAAACGCCTTGCGCCTCCTCGTCGTCGAGGACGACCCCGACCTTAACCGCCAGCTCGCCTCCGCGCTGACCGACGCGGGCTACGTTGTCGACCGGGCGTTCGACGGCGAGGAAGGCCATTATCTCGGCGAGCACGAGCCTTACGACGCCGTCATCCTCGACATCGGCCTGCCCAAAATGGACGGCATTTCGGTGCTGGAAGCCTGGCGGCGCGCCGGCCGCGCCATGCCGGTGCTCATGCTGACCGCGCGCGACCGCTGGAGCGATAAGGTGCAAGGATTCGATGCCGGCGCCGACGACTACGTCGCCAAGCCCTTCCATATGGAGGAAGTGCTGGCGCGCGTGCGCGCGCTGCTGCGCCGCTCGGCGGGCCACGCCAAGAGCGAGTTCAATTGCGGCCAAGTACGGCTCGACACCCGGACCGGCCGCGTCTCGGTCAACGGCAATCCGGTCAAGCTCACCAGCCACGAATACCGGCTGCTCGCCTATCTGATGCATCACGCCGGCCGCGTAGTGTCGCGCAGCGAATTAGTCGAGCATCTCTACGACCAGGACTTCGACCGCGACTCCAACACCATCGAAGTTTTCGTCGGCCGCATCCGCAAGAAGCTCGGCGTCGAAATCATCCAGACGGTGCGCGGCCTCGGCTACCTGCTGACGCCTCCCGATGCGCGCTAACTCTCTCGCGCTGCGGCTTTTCCTCTCGGCCACCGCGTGGGCGGTGGCCATCCTGCTGATCACCGGCATTATCCTGTCCACGCTCTACCGCCACGCGGTGGAGCGCTCCTTTGACCGCCGGCTCGGCGTCTATCTGCGCACGATCGTGGCCGATCTCGCCTCGCCCGAGGACGCGGACGGCAGGTTTCCGCAGTCGCTGGGCGAGCCCCTGTTCGAGTTGCCGCTGTCCGGCTGGTACTGGCAGGTGACGCGGCTCGATCCCGGCGAGCACAATGTGCGCTCCTCGCGCTCGCTGTGGGACGGTGGCTTGCCGCATCTGGGGGAGGAAGGAGTCGCGGTCGCTGGCTCGCGCCGGGGCTATGTCGATGGCCCCGAAGGCCGGCGCCTGCGCCTGGTCGAGCGAAAGATTGATCTCGGCGACGACGGCCATTATCTGGTCGCGGTCGCCGCCGATGCCGCCGAGATCACGGACGAGACGCGCTCCTTCGACGAGGCGCTGGCGATCACCTTCGCCCTGCTGGCGGTGGTGCTGCTGCTCACGACCATGTTCCAGGTGCGCTTCGGGCTGGCGCCGCTTAAGCGCATCACGGACAGCCTGGCCGCCATCCGCGCCGGCAAGGCCGAGCGGCTGGCCGGCGAATTCCCTGAAGAGATCGCGCCGCTCGCGCGCGAGACCAATGCGCTGATCGAGACCAACAAGGAAATCGTGGAGCGCGCGCGCACCCATGTCGGCAATCTGGCGCATGCACTGAAGACCCCATTGTCGGTGATGGTGAACGAGGCCTCGGCGCGGCCGGCCGATCCGCTCGCGGGCAAGGTGCTGGAGCAGGCCGAGATCATGCGCGATCAGGTCACCCGCCATCTCGAGCGCGCGCGGCTGGCGGCGGGCCTGACGGTGGTCGGCTCGGTCACCGAGGTCGCGCCGGTGGTGACGGCGCTGGCGCGCACCATGGAGAAGATCCACCACGACCGCAGCATCGCCGTTAGGGTGCGCGTCGACGATGCAGCACGTTTCCGCGGCGAGCGGCAGGACCTTGAGGAGATGATCGGCAACCTAGTGGACAATGCCTGCAAATGGGCGGCCGCGCGCGTTGCGATTGCGGTGACGCGCGAGCCGCCCGGTCCGGCGGGCGAAGGCGGGGTGGTGCGCATCGTCGTCGACGACGACGGCCGCGGCCTTTCGGCGGACGAGCGCGAGCAGGCGGCGATGCGCGGGCGCCGGCTGGACGAGACCAAGGCGGGCTCCGGTCTCGGCCTGTCGATCGTGGTCGAGCTGGCCGGCCTTTACGGCGGGGGGCTCACGCTCGCCAGCGCTCCGCTCGGCGGCCTGCGCGCGGAGCTGGTGCTGCCGGCGGCGTGAAATCATCGGTTCCGCCGCCTTCGCCGAGCGCCGGAGTTTTGCCCTATTTCCCCGGTCTCGATAAACCTATTATGCCTCTCGTCGGGGCCGCTTTCCGTCGTGAACGATTTCCGGGGGTCGGGATGTCTTTGTCCAAGTTCGCCGTTATCGCCGCCATCGGTCTCCTGCTCGCCGCCTGCGCTGGCGATCCCGAATCCGGACGCGGGCCGAAGGAGAATACCGGCACGCTGCTGGGCGGTCTGGCGGGCGCGGCCATCGGCTCGCAGTTCGGCGGCGGGGTCGGCGGGCATCTGGCGGGGGCCGCGATCGGCGCCGGCCTCGGCGCCCTGATCGGCAACCGCATCGGCGCTTCCATGGACGACGAGGACAAGCGCCGCGCCTATGCTGCGCAGATGGAGGCCTTGAACGACGGCGCGCCCGGCGCGCCGGTCTCCTGGCGCAATCCGGACTCCGGCCGCTACGGCACCGTGGTTCCCGGGCCCTATTACCGCGACGCCGGCCGGCGTTGCCGTTCCTATACCCACACCATCTATATCGACGGCCGGCCGCAGACCGCGCGCGGCACCGCCTGCCGCAATCCCGACGGCACCTGGACGCCGCTGAGCTAAGCACCGCGATATCCTTAACGACCCGTTAACGCCCGCCGCGCTATCAATCCACGCTTGTGGAAGGTGGGCCAGGCGGCGATGGCGGGCGTCGAAACGATCGAGCGGCTGCAGGAATACTTGCGCGAGCTTCCGCCGCGGGCGCGCGCCATGCTGATCGCCGAATTCGAGCGCAGTTTGCTGCGCGGGGACGAGGCGGCCGGCACCGATCTCGTGCTGCAGGAGTTGCGCCGCGTGGTGCGCGAGCAGCGCGACGGCGCGCCGCGCATCGACCATTGCGCCCGTTTGTTCTTCAAGCCGCTCGAGCCGTTCCTGGTCGACGACCGTCTCGACCACAATCACCCGGGGCGGATTGCGCGCGGCGCGCTGGAGACCTTGTGGACGTGGGTGCGCCGCGACCTGCTGCCTCAAGAGGCCAGGATGCTGGCCGAAGAGGTGAGCGAGGCCATTCTCGCCGGTGATGAGCCGAAAGCCGGGCATCTCACACGCGCCTTCCAGGATCGCGCCGCGGCCGCCATCGCGACGGGATTGGCGACAAGCGTCGACGACTCGAAGGTCCGCCGCCGCATGCTGGGGCAGATCGGCACGCCGCGCGCGGCTGAAGATGTTCAGACGCTTAAATGCGTGCTGTCCGGCCGCGACGTCCTGGAAAGGCTATCCCGCCATCTGCCGCTGCGTATCGTCAACCTCAGCGACGACGCGCTCGACGAGTATATGACGCTGATCGACAAGACCTCCGCCGGAGAGAGTGAGCTCTTCGTCTATGGCCTGCTCACGGTGATGAGCCGGCTGTCCTCGACGTGGAAATTGATCCGCTTCGGCGTCAG
>JARRNI010000460.1:0-4264 GCA_037385125.1 Pseudolabrys sp. | reverse complement strand
CGCGCGGCTTGCGAGCCGGGAATTGTGGGGCAGGGCGGCAGCTTAAGCTTTCCCACCCGGTCATTCCGGGGCGCGGGCGAAGCCCGCGAACCCGGAATCCAGAGCGATACGGAAGCGCTGCGGATTCGGCGCTGGATTCCGGGCTCGTCCGCTGGCGCGGACGCCCCGGAATGACGGGAAATTCACGCCGGTGCGGTGGCAGGACTCCCCGCGGATCATGCGCTAGGCTGCCGCGTTGACAGGGAAATCCGCCGTGAATGCCGGAGCCTGAGCCATGAACGTCAACGCTTCGCCCGCCAAGAGCCTCGTCAGTCCCTTCGATCACGCCCGCCTCGACCGGCTGATGGACGAAGCCGGCATCGACGTGCTGCTCGCCACCTCCAAGCACAATGTGCAGTACCTGCTGGGCGGCCATCGCGCCAACTTCTTCGACATCATGGACGCCACCGGCGTCACCCGCTACCTGCCGGTCTTCGTCTATGCGAAGGGGCAGCCGGAGAAAGCGGCCTATGTCGGCCACCGGCTGGAAAGCTTCCAGCACCAGGCCAGACCGCTGTGGACGCCGTTGACCGACACCACGGCGAACGGCTCGGTCGACGCCATGCAGAAGGCGGTGGAGCAGATCAGAAAGGCGGGGCTTTCACCGAAGCGCATCGCCACCGAGTTCGGCTTTCTACCTTATGACGCGTCGAAGGTGCTGCGCGCGGCGTTCCCCGACGCCGACTGGGTGGACGCGCTCTATGTGCTGGAGCGGCAGCGGCTGGTGAAATCGGCGGCCGAGCTGGAGAAGCTGAAATACGCTTCCGAGGCGGTGATCGACGCCATGCTGGCGACCATCGCCAAGAGCCCGCCCGGCACGACGAAAGAAGACGTGGTGGAAACGCTGCGCCGGGAGGAAACCCTGCGGGGCACGACCTTCGAATATTGCCTGATCACCGCCGGCACCAGTTTCAACCGCGCGCCCTCGGGCCAGCGGTGGGAGCAGAGCGAGATCATGTCGATCGATTCCGGCGGCAATTACCACGGCTATATCGGCGACGTCTGCCGCATGGCGATCCAGGGCGAGCCGGATGCCGAACTGAAGGACCTGCTGGCCGAGATCGACGCCATCCAGCACGCCGCCTTCAAGGCGATAAAGCCGGGTGCGCCGGGCGGGGAGATCTACGCCGCCGCCGAGCCGCTGGTGGCGAAGTCGAAGCACCACAACAATCTGGAATTCCTGGCGCATGGCATGGGCCTGGTCAGCCACGAAGGGCCGCGGCTGACCGACTCCGGGCCGGTGCCGTATCCGGCCGACGATGCGGACAAGCCGCTGGAGGCCGGCATGGTGGTGTCGGTGGAGACCACGCTGAAGCATCCCACGCGCGGCTTCATCAAGCTGGAGGACACCGCCGTGGTGACGCCGGCCGGCCACGAGATTTACGGCGCCGGCGCGCGCGGCTGGAACAAAGCGGGGCAGTGACGGGTCGCGTTACCGCTTGCCCGTGTTCCGATCCGCGTCGGCCGCAAGAGTCTTCAAGGCGTCGGAAACCGTGACCGGATAGGCCCCGGCCGGCTCCAGCCGCGCCAGCGGCTCCGGCAGGCGGCCGCTGAGCTCAAGCGCGTGTTCGCGGATCTCAGCCAGCGTGGGGGCGGGCGCGAGGCGCTTACCGCCGCGCATCACCGGCGCGATCAGCGGCTCGCCTTCATGCCTATCGCCTTCGATCGTGAGCAGGTCGCCGGCCATGCGGCCTTGCCCATCGTAAGTGCGCCAGACCTGCTTGCGGCCCGGCCAGGTCACCTTGCCTTCCGACAGCTTGCGCCGCGGGCTTCCGCCATATTCCTGCAGCTTGTAGGCGCAGTCGAGCGAGGGCGCATCGATCGAGGCGTCGAGATTGACGCCGATGCCGAAGCCGTCGATCGGCGCATTCCGCGTTCGCATGCGGTTGAGCACGTCCTCGTTGATGCCACCGCTCACCACGATACTGACGTCTTGGCAGCCGCCGTCGTCGAGGGTGCGGCGCACTTTCCTGGCGCTCTCGATCAGGTCGCCGGAATCGATGCGCACGCCGCGGATGAGAATGCCATCTTTCTTTAGCTTGGGGTAAAGCTCCACCACTTTGCGCGCGCCTTGCTCGGTGTCGTAGGTATCGATCAGCAGGATCACGCCGTCGGGCCGCGCGCGCGCGAAATCCTCGAACGCTTGGCTTTCGTCGCCATGCACCTGCACGAAGGAATGCGCCATGGTGCCGACCACCGGGATGCCGTAGCGCTCGCCTGCCAGCACATTGGCTGCGCCGGCGAACCCGGCGATATAGCTGGCGCGCGCGGAATAGAGCCCCGCCTCGGCGCCGTGCGCCGTGCGCAGGCCGAAGTCGGACAGGACCTTGCCCGGCGCCGCCAGCACCATGCGTGCGGCCTTCGACGCGATCAGCGTCTGGAAATGCAAGATGTTGATCAGCCGGGTCTCGACTAGCTGCGCCTGCATCAGCGGCGCGGTGATGCGGATGAGCGGCTCGTTGGGAAAGCAGATGGTGCCTTCCGGGATGGCGTGCACATCTCCGGTGAAATGGAATTCGCGCAGATAATCGATGAGATTGTCGCGGAAGCGGCCGGTCGATTTCAGCCAGGCGATCTCGGCTTCCGAGAAGCGCAAATTCTCGAGATAATCGAGCGCGTCCTCCAAGCCCGCGGCGAGCAGAAAGCCGCGCCGCGCCGGCAGCCGGCGCACGAAGAACTCGAACACCGCCTCCTTGTTCTCGCCCTTGTCCAGGTAGGCCTGGACCATGTTGAGCTCGTAGAGGTCGGTGGTGAGCGGACTGGTGACGGGGGTCATGCGCGGGGGATCACGGACTTGCGACGGGCCGCAAGAACTGCCACCCATCCCGTGCGATTGCAATGCCCCGGCCCTTGGCATAGCCGCGCGAGTGCGCCAAAAAGGAGCGGCATGAGCTTTTCGTCACGGAGAAAGCTGCGGCAGCGGCTCGCGCAGGGCCCGCTTCTTGTCGCGCCCGGCGTTTACGACGCCTTCGGCGCGCGTTTTGTCGAGCAGGAGGGCTTCGAAGCCTGCTATCTCAGCGGCAACGGGGTCTCCGCCGCTATGCTCGGGCGGCCCGATGTCGGGCTGGTCGATCTCACTTTGCTGGTCGCGCATGCCCACCGGGTGGCGGCGGCGATCGACATCCCGCTCATCTGCGACGCCGATACCGGCTACGGCAATGCCGTCAATGTCCGGCGCACGGTCGAAGAATTCGAGGCGGCCGGCGTCGCCGCCATCCATCTGGAGGACCAGGAGCAGCCCAAGCGCTGCAGTCATCTGCCGGGGGCGCGGCCGGTGGTCCCGCTGGAGGAGCACCGCAGGAAGATCGAGGCAGCAGTCGCCGCCCGCCGCGACCCGGATTTCCTCGTCATCGCGCGCACCGACGCGGCCGCCGGCCACGGCATAGACGAGGCGATCCGGCGCGGGCACGCCTACCGGGAGGCGGGCGCGGATGCGATTTTCATCGAGTTGAAGGAGGCGAGCGAAAGCGAGCTTGCCCGCGTCACCAGCGAAATCGACTTGCCCCATGTGGTCAATGTGGAGGAGGCCGGCGCGCTCGCCGATATCAACTCCGCCGGTCTGGAACGGCTCGGCTTCCGCCTGGCGATCTATCCGGGGCTGGCGCGCTATGCTGCCGGCTATGGCATCCGCGAAGCGCTGCGCGCGCTGCGCCGTGATGGCAGTACGGCGGCCGCTCGCGAGCGCATGTTGACCTTCGAGGAATACAACGAGGCGCTGAAGCTGTCCGACGTCGAGGACTGGGAGCGCCGCTATCTCCCGCCCGAGTGACGTTCCGGCCGTCCTTGCTCGGCGTGGCGGTTGGTCTCAATCGCATGCACGAGACGCGCCACATGCCCCTTGGCCATTTCGTTTTCCACCTCGGCAAAGACGTTGGCGATGCCGCGACCGGGACGGATGAACTCGTTGTCGAAGGCGCCGAGATCGATCGCCTGCTCGGTCGCGCCGCTGTCGTCGCCTTTGGCCATGCGCGGGCCGGCTTCGTCCTCTACCACCACGTTGAGGCGCCAGCCTTCGCCGACGTGCGGAGGCGCGATTTCGAGGGTGGCGATGGTGTCGATTTCGGTCAGGTCCTGGCGTTCCTCGTCGCCAAGATGGGCTTCCTGGCGCAGCGGGATTTCGCGCACCTCTCGGCTGCGCCGTGCCGTCACCCGCAAGCTTTCCGGGGCGGCTTCGCATTCCGCCTTGAGCCAGCGGACTACCTGCCCGGGATCGAGGTCGAGAGGA
>JARRNI010000459.1:0-4268 GCA_037385125.1 Pseudolabrys sp. | reverse complement strand
TCGAACAAGCCGTCCGGGCGCTTGGCCACCTTGGTCAGATAGAAATTCTGGATCGGGTAGCCGTTGACGTTGAACTTGAACGTCCCGCGCAGCGACTTGAAATCGGCCTTTTTCAGCGCCGCGCTCACGGCCTTGGTGTCCGACACCTTGCCGTTGACCGCCTTCACCGCGCTGTTGATCAGCATGGCGGCGTCATAGGCCTGCATGGCGTAGGACGCCGGCACCGCCTTGTAGGCTGCCAGGTATTGCGCGACGAACTTCTTGTTCTGCGGATTGTCGGTGTTGGGCGCCCAGGTCAGCGCGCCGTAAATGCCCTCGGCGGCGCCTTTCAGCGCGGGGAGCGTCGCCTCGTCGGCGGTGAAGGCCGAAATGATCGGAACCTTGCCCTTGAGGCCGGCCTGGTTGAACTGCTTGACCAGGCTGATGCCGAGGCCGCCCGGCATGAAGGTGAACAGGGCGTCGGGCTTGAGCGAGGAAAGCTTCGACAACTGCGCCTGGAAGTCGAGGCTCTTGAGCGGCACCAGCGCCTCGGCGACGATCTTGCCTTTGTAGGTGCGCTTGAAGCCGGCGAGCGCGTCGCGGCCCGCCTGATAGTTCGGCACCATGGCGAAGACGCGCTTATAGCCCTTGTCGTTGGCGATCTTGCCGAGCGTCTCGAAGATTTGGTCGTTCTGATAAGAGGTCACGAAGAAATCGGGATTGCAGGCCTTGCCGGCAAACGACGAGGCGCCGGCATTGGTGCTGATCAGGATCTTTCCGGCGTCCATGACCGGCTTGTGGATTGCGTTCAGCACGTTGGAGAAGATCGGGCCGACGACGAAATCAACGTGATCGCGGTCGAGCAACTCCTTGACCTTCTGAACGGCGAGGCCGGGCTTGAGCTGGTCGTCGGCGATGAAAAGCTGGACGTCGTGGCCGGCCATCTTGCCGCCGAGGTCCTTCAGCGCGAGCTGGAAGCCGTTCTTCGACTGCTGGCCGAGCACGGCCGCCGGTCCGGACAGCGTATAGATGAGACCGATGCGGATCTTGTCCTGCGCGGCGGCGGCATTGACCGCGACGAGAACGGCGGCGGACGCAATGAGAGCCCGAATAAGCGTACGCATGATGCACCCCTTCCCCTGGAGAAATCGCGCCTTCCGGCACCGGTATTGACCGGCTAAACCGGCATCAAGTCAACCGGTTAAGCGGCTTACCATGAGGCGAAAGACCGGTTGCCGACAAGCCCGCCAGGTTCCAATATGGATTTCGGGGTCATTTCGTAGCGTAGGCGTTAACAATGAAGGCCATCATCATCGGTGGCGGCATCGGCGGCCTGACCATGGGCCTGATGCTGCACGCACGCGGTCTCGATTGCGAGATTTTCGAGCAATCCGACACCATCCGCGAGCTCGGCGTCGGCATCAATACCTTGCCGCATGCGATCAAGGAGCTGGCCGAGCTCGGGCTGCTGGCCAGGCTCGATCAGGTGGGCATCCGCACCCACGAACTGTTCTACATGAACCGCAAGGGCCAGGAGATCTGGCGCGAGCCGCGCGGCACCGACGCCGGCTTCGAATATCCGCAGTTCTCGATTCATCGCGGGCGGTTGCAATCTGTGATTTATCAGGCGGCGCGCTCGCGCCTCGGTGAGTCACGCATGCATACCGGCTACCGGCTCGGCTCTTTCACGCAGGACGAGGCCGGCGTCACCGCCTATTTCTTCGGCCGCGACGGCGCGCATCGCGCCACCGCGCACGGCGATATCCTGATCGGCGCCGACGGCATCCATTCATATGTGCGCGAGACCCTGTATCCCAACGAAGGGCCGGCGCGCTGGAACGGCTCGATCCTGTGGCGCGGGGCGATGGACTGGCCGCAGTTTCTCACCGGCCGTTCGATGGTGATCGCCGGCGGCATGACCGCCAAGATCGTGGTCTATCCGATCGGCGAAGGGGCGCGCGCGGATCGCCCGCTCACCAACTGGGCTGCGCTAGTGAAGGTGAGCGAAGGCGGCGTGCCGCCGGACAAGGCGGACTGGTCGCGCCCCGGCAAATTCGAAGACCTGATGCCGCACGTGCAGCGCTTTCATATTCCTTTCGTCAACGCCAAGGCGCTGATCGAGGCAACGCCGGAGTTCTGGGAGTTTCCCATGTGCGACCGCGATCCGCTGCCGCGCTGGTCGCATGGACGGGTGACGCTGCTCGGCGACGCCGCTCACCCGATGTATCCGGTCGGCTCGAACGGCGCTTCGCAGGCCATCCTCGACGCCCGCTGCCTGGCAGACCGGCTGCGCGAGGCCGAGCATCCTTGTCACGCGCTGTGGGGCTATGAGCAGGAGCGGTTGCCGATGACGGCGCAGATCGTCTATTCCAACCGCTCCGGCGGGCCGGAAGGCGTGATCGACGCCGTCGAGGAGCGCGCGCCCGACGGCTTCGACCAGATCGACAACGTGCTCTCGTACGAAGAGCGCAAGGCAATCGTGCGCGGCTATGCGTCCAAGGCGGGCTTTTCGAAAGAGCAGGTCAATAGGCCCGGCAAGGTGGCGTAACTGCGCTCGTCATTCCGGGACGCGCACGAAGTGCGCGGGTCCAGAATCGAGGCGAAATTGAAAAGCTTGTTATTGTGATCCTGGATTCCGGGCCCGGCGCTGCGCGCCGTCCCGGAATGACTAAAGTGATCTCACGCCGGCGGCGGCAGGAAGTCGACCTCGTGCCGGGCGGCCAGCGCCATGACGTCGGGCGGGTTCTGCTCTTTCATCGAGTGGATCGCCCAGAACAGGTCGTAGAGCTTGCGCGTCGGCGTAACCCAGAACAGGCATTTGACCGCCTGGTCCGAGTTGTTGAACAGGCCGTGCGGGATGTTCATCGGCAGCCTGATGAGATCGCCGGCGGTGGCGACAAAATCCTTGCCGTCGATCACTGCGTCCAACCGTCCTTCGAACATGTAGATGAATTCGTCCTGGGTCGGATGGATGTGCGGCGGCACGAAAGTTGTGGGCGGGAAGGTGGCGTGCCAGGCGAAGGTCTGTTCGCTGAGCTGCTTGGGCACATAGGTCTGGCCGAGAATGTTCCAGACGATGCCGTCGATGCCGGTATTGGCCTTGGTGATGCCCGGTGTCGTTGCCTGCATAGGCGTCAAGCCTCCCCCTGTGCGGTTTCGCGTACGAGCTTAGAAAATGCCGGGCCACAGTTCCAGCCGTCCGGGGTTGTGCGATTGCCATTAAGTTAATGGCCGGACGGCCAAATTGGGGGCTAATGGCGGGGAAATCTGCCGCTTTGGCGGCGCCCCGCCCCTCGAATTTGCCGCCTATGAGTGCCATCTTCCGCCAGGAAAGAATCACGAAAAAATGGCCGAGCCCAAGCGTCACGACCCCGCTCCTGCCAGCCAACCCGCCGCGGGAGGCATCGCTGCCCGTGCGATGGCGGCGCGGCGGCTGCCTTATCTCGACGAGCTCAATCCCGAGCAGCGCGAGGCCGTGGAGACGCTGGACGGGCCGGTGCTGGTGCTGGCCGGGGCCGGGACCGGCAAGACGCGGGTGTTGACCACCAGAATCGCTCACATTCTCAACCTGGGGCGGGCCCGGCCGTCGGAAATCCTTGCCGTTACCTTCACCAACAAAGCCGCCAGGGAAATGAAAGACCGCGTCGGCCTGATGGTCGGCCATGCGGTCGAGGGCATGCCCTGGCTCGGCACCTTCCATTCGATCGGCGTCAAGATCCTGCGCCGCCACGCCGAGTTGGTCGGGCTGAAGTCGAACTTCACGATTCTGGACGTTGACGACCAAATCCGGCTGATCAAGCAGCTCCTGCAGGCCGAGAGCCTGGACGACAAGCGCTGGCCGGCGCGCGTATTCGCCACCCTCATGGACGGCTGGAAGAACCGGGGGCTGGCGCCCGACCAGGTGTCGGCCGGCGAAGCGGCCGGTTTCGCCAACGGCAAGGGCAAGAAGCTCTATCTCGCCTACCAGGAGCGGTTGAAGACACTGAACGCCGCCGACTTCGGCGACTTGCTGCTCGAATGCATCCGCCTGTTCCGCCAGCACCCGGACGTGCTGCGCCAGTATCAGCAGCGCTTCAAGTTTATTCTGGTGGACGAATATCAGGACACCAACGTGGCGCAGTATCTGTGGCTCAGGCTGTTGTCGCAGGCGCTGAGTGCGCCGCGAGGCACGGCGTTACCCTCTCTTTAAATTTTTTAAGTTCAGAAGAAGAAATATGTGAAGATCTCTCATAAGGAAAATCATACATCCCAATTCCGCTCCAATTTTTAACAGGAGATTCTCCTATTAA
>JARRNI010000458.1:0-4273 GCA_037385125.1 Pseudolabrys sp. | reverse complement strand
GCGCAGCCGACACTGGCGCTGTCCACCGTGCCGACCTGCGTAGAGGCCGGCATCGCGCCCCGCCATGTCGACCTGCGGCCCTTCGTGCTCACCGGCGGCGACCGCGTGCGCATCGTTCCCGGCGGCTTGACCCGGGTGGGGCTGAAGGAAGGCTCGCTGGTGGTCAATTCCAGCCAGGGCGGCGGAACGAAAGACACTTGGGTGTTGGATCGATGAATTTGGAAACGGGGACGCGCAGCAAATGCCGCTTCACCTCCCCCGCTTGCGGGGGAGGTCGGCCGGCGAAGCCGGCCGGGAGAGGGAATTGCGCTGCGCTTGCGCACGATCATGCCCCCTCCCCAACCCTCCCCCGCAAGCGGGGGAGGGAGCAGCGCCGCATTCGGGGCTAAGTTATGCTCTCGCGCACCGCCGACAACCTCTATTGGCTGTCGCGCTATGTGGAGCGCGCGGAATATCTCGCGCGCATTCTCGACGCCACCCAGCGCCTCTCCGCGCTGCCACTCGCCTATGCCGGCGCCAGCAACGAATGGGAATCGGCGGTGCTCACCGCCGGCTGCGCCACCGCCTTCTACAAGCAATACGAAGAAGCCAATGAGGAGAACGTCACCGACTTCCTCGCCTTCTCCTCCGCCAACGCCTCCTCGATCCGCTCCTGCTTCGAGCTCGCCCGCTCGAACGCGCGCGCCGTGCGCACCGCGCTCACCGTGGAAATGTGGGACGCCATCAACGGCACCTGGCTGGAGCTGAAGCGCTACGGCAACGGCCCGTCCTCGCGCGAGGAGTTGTCGCGCTTCCTGCGCTGGGTGCAGGAATCCTCGCTGCGCTACGACGGCTCGGCCTACCGCACCATGCTGCGCGACGATGCCTACTGGTTCTCCCGCCTCGGTGTCTATCTCGAGCGCGCCGACAACACCGCCCGCATCCTCGACGTGAAATACCACCTGCTGCTGCCCGAACACGCTCGGGTCGGCGGCCCGCTCGACTATTTCCAGTGGTCGGCGATCCTGCGCTCGGTCTCGGCGCTAACCTCCTATCACTGGGTCTATCGCGAGAGCCTGAAGCCCTGGCTGATCGCCGACTTGCTGATCCTGAAGGAGGAAATGCCGCGCTCGCTCGCCTCCTGCTACGAGGCCATCGTGCGCAATCTCGACGCCATCGCCGACGACTACGGTCGGCAAGGCCCGGCCCAGCGCCAGGCGCGCGGCATCCACACTCAATTGCAGAACAGCCGCATGGACAGCATTTTCCAGCGCGGGTTGCACGAATTCATCGGCGAGTTCATCACCGAGAACAACCGGCTCGGCAACGCGATTACGCAGCAGTTCCTGACATGAGCTGGCCACCATCCGCGCCCCGTCTGTGCTAGGATTTTCCCATCAACCCACCGGACACCATGCGGCTTCGCATCTCTCACGCCACCACCTACCACTACGATACGCCGCCCGCCGGCGTGACGCAGATCCTGCGCAAGACGCCACGTAACCACGACGGCCAATACCTGCTGCACTGGCGCCTCGACCTGTCGCAGGACTGCCAGCTCCACCAGCACGAGGATGCCTTCGGCAACATCACCCATTCCTTCACCGCCGAAGGCCCCTTCGACGAATTGACGGTCGCCGTCGAGGGCGAGGTCGACACCAACGACACCCACGGCGTCGTGCGCGGCGCGGTCGAGCGCTTTCCCCCGCAGCTCTACCTGCGCGAGACCGCGCTGACCGAGGCCGATCCGGCGATCGCCGAGTTCGCCGAGACCGCTCGCGCCGCCAACGGCAAAGACACCCTCGCTTTGCTGCACGCGCTGCTCACCGCGCTTAACAATGAGATCACCTTCGACACCGACCCGACCCATGTCGCCACCACCGCGGCGGAAGCCTTCGGCCTGCGCCGCGGCGTCTGCCAGGACCTCACGCATATCTTCATCGCGGCGACGCGCTGCCTCGGCATTCCCGCCCGCTATATCGGCGGCCATTTCTACCGCACCGACGGCGTCACCGCGCAGGAGGCCGGCCACGCCTGGGCGGAGGCCCATGTGGAGGACCTCGGCTGGGCCGGCTTCGATCCGGCCAATGGCATCTGCACCACGGAGGCCCATGTGCGGGTCGCGGTGGGGCTCGACTATCTGGGTGCCGCGCCCGTGCGCGGCACCCGCCGCGGCGGCGGCGGCGAGCAGCTCAAGGTGGCCGTGCATGTCGACCAGGCGCAGCGCCAGAGCCAGAGCTGAAGCCATGCGCCCGTCCGATTGCCCGGCCTGCCCGCGCGCCGCTATAACTCGGCGGCCGGCATCGACTACAAGAAATGTTACGCCATGACATATTGCTGCGGAGTCCTCGTGCGCGACGGCCTGGTGATGATCGCCGACACTCTCACCAATGCCGGACCGGATAACATCTCCACCTTCCGCAAGCTCTACGTCTACACGGAACCGGGCGATCGCATCATGGCGCTCGCCGCCGCCGGCAACCTGTCGATCAGCCAGTCGGTGCGCTCGACGCTGACCGAGGGCTACGAAAATCCCGAGACCGGCGAGATCGAAACCCTGATGAACGCGCCCAGCATGTTCAAGGCGGCCCAGCGCATCGGTAACGTGGTGCGCAAGGTGCAAAGCGCCGAGGGCAAGGCGCTGGCCGCCGCTTCGGTCGAGCACGACGTGGCGTTCCTGTTCGGCGGCCAGATCAATGGCGGCCGGCTGCGCCTTTTCATGATCTATTCGGCCGGCAACTTCATCGAATGCACGCCCGACACCCCCTATCTGCAGATCGGCGAGCATAAATACGGCAAGCCGGTGCTCGACCGCGCCATCAGCTTCGACACCGACCTCTACGACGCCCTCAAGATCGGCCTGATCTCGATGGATTCCACCATGCGGTCCAATATCGCCGTCGGCCTGCCGATCGACATCATGGTGGCCCGCCGCGACACCTATGCCGCCGAGGTCAATTACCGTATCGGGCCGGGCGAGCCCTATTTCCTGGACCTGCGCGAGCGCTGGTCGTCGGCCCTGCGCGCCGCCCACATGGCGATACCTCGCCCGCCTTACCGGAGCACCGGCTGATTTTGCGGCGCGAAAGGCGACGATCGCCCACTACGGCTTTACCTTCGATTAACAGCGTCGCGCGAATTGCGCGCCGCGCGCGCATGCAGAGCTTCCTGAAAGCGAGAATGGCAAGCTTTGCCTACGCGCGGCCACTCGACCGAGCAAAGCCGGTACACCAATTGGGACCGCGCGCGCCTGAGCGTGGTGGTGCCGATCGGCGTGATCGTGGCCGTTGCCATCGTTTGCATCGTGGTGGACGTGCTCTCTTCCGCCCGGCGCGCCGACGAAATCGCCGCCACGCACGAGCGGCAATTGCCGGCGCGTGCGCTCGACACCTTTGGCGGGCGCGTTCTGCGCCAGGTCACGAGGGTCGCGTCTTCGCAGACGGCGATCCTGGTGGCCGAGGGTGTCGTTGACGTCCTTGAAATGGTCGAGGTCGATATAGAACAGGGCGGCTGGCGCGCGGCCGACGCGCACCTCCTCGATGACCGCCTCCAGCCACTCGCTGAAATAGATTCGGTTAGGCGGGCCGCAGAGCGGGTCCATGCAGGGCTTCCGCTTCGACCGCCCGGTCGCTGCTGCCGAGATCAGCAAGCGCATCGAGACGTCCGCTGGCGCCGCTCCCTCTCAGCAGCCCGCCGCGCTGGCGAGCTGACATCCGACCCGCTTCAGCGCGCGGGCGCCGCAAGCCCGGTCAATTCCAGACTGATCTGCTTGAGCCGCCGGCGCCCCTCGACGTCATAGGCTTGCGCCAGCGCCTGGGCTTTTCGCTGCCCGTTGAAATAAGCGCCGCTATATTTCGCGCCGGCCTCCCCCGCCGCCAGGTCCATGATCGCGTCAGCGCCCTCGTCGACCGTGCTGATCGGCGTCACGCCGCGCGCCCGCACCATGTGGGTGTCCATATAGGTAGCCGGATGCAGCGCGTTGACGGTGACGCCGGTGCCGTCGAGTTCTTCGGCGAGATCGATCGTGAACATGATCTGGGCGAGTTTGCTCTGGCAATAGGCGCGGCTACCGTCGTAGTCCCGCGTCAGCATGACGTCGTCGAAGTCGATCGCCTGCTGCCCGGCCGAGGACACGTTGACGATGCGGGCACTATCTTTGATCAGCGGCAGCAGCAGATTGGTGAGCAGGAAGCCCGCAAGGTAATTGACGGCAAAGCGCAGCTCGTAGCCGTCGGCGCTTTCCTGCCGGCGGTCGTCCGCCCGACCGATGCCGGCATTGTTGATCAGGATGTCG
>JARRNI010000457.1:0-4288 GCA_037385125.1 Pseudolabrys sp. | reverse complement strand
AGACCAAGACGCACCGAATCAGACACGAGTCACATCGGCGGCGAGCACATAGCCAACACCTCTAACGGTCTTGATGAGTGTAGGGTGCTCGGGATCTGGTTCGACCTTTCTACGCAAGCGACCGACCAACGTGTCGATAGATCGATCAAGCGGCGCCCATTCTTGCCCTTTCATTGCGTCCATGATGGCATCTCGCGAGAGTACGCGCGTCGGGCGTTTCACAAAGAGCTCAAGCAGGTTGAACTCCGCAGTCGTCAGCTCCGTCCTTTGGCCATCAACAGCCCTGAGTTCACGTGTGGTTCTATCAAGCACCCAATCAGCAAAGGCGTACGTCTCATGTTCGCTCGGTCCCGATGCTCGCTGCTCGCTCGTCACTGGCTCATAACGTCTCAGGACGGCACGTACACGGGCAAGCACCTCTCGCACGTTAAAAGGCTTGGTGATGTAGTCATCGGCACCAAACTCTAGACCGATAATCTTATCGATATCATCGGCCTTAGCGGTGACCATGATTATCGGAACATGATGTTGAGCACGCACTTCCTGAGCCAGCGCCAGCGAGTCTGAGGTCTAGCGTGATAAGACTCGCTGATTGCGTCGCGAGCAACGAGCGCATCTCCCCGCCATTCGCGGCTTCGCTGACAATGTAGCCCTCGGTTTCAAGCAGGTTTCGCAATAGTGTGCGGACCTGAGCATCGTCGTCCACCACTATGATCCGCGCTGGCGTCGTCGTCAGCATCTGGTAGCTCCGTACTGGGTGCTTGAGATATCGGCCGAAATGCCACTCTTTCATGTCGGCATTGGTCCAATTCTTGTGAATGCCGTAGAGTATCTCATCAAGCCGGGCCTCGGGCCAGGCGCGGGTCAGTTCGCTCAGCTTCTCCAGCGCCGCCTGTCGCCGCACAAGCGCGACCGCTTGATAGGCAAGCGAGGGAGTGCTTAGCGGATCGCCAAATTGTGTGGCTTTGGCTCTGAGCCCAGCCTTGACTGATAGCAGGAAGACCACCCGGTTCCGAAGTGGGTGACGAGTCTTGGTGAGATAGCCAAGGACGGCTTCGACCTGACCGTTAGTCACCATATGTGACGAGGCCGACAGAGACATCCCTCATTGGCTGCTGGTTCACCCTGATGAAGCCTTCTTGCGGTCGGTCGAGGTCGAGGATCAAGACAATGACTGCGGCGACCAGCAACGCAACGACATAAAGGGGAGGCCGGCTGCGCTGCCCACCGACCCCGCCGGAGTAACCCGAAAATCCGCCGGCGACGCCGGCGATGGCGAACAGTCCTATCACAATGACGAGCGGTAGCCGGTTGAAGTAGGCGTCCAGACGTTCGGACTGCAGGTCGATCATGTTATTGACCGATTGGACGAACAGCCCGGTCGGCACCATTGCGTGGTTCTTGGAGGCGATCGTCTTCGCCTGCCGCCAAAGCGCCTCCTGCAATGTATTTGACCGTTGAATCGTTGCCCGCATCTCTGTGTCGGACAGAACCCGGTTGCTGATATCCAGCCGAAGCTGCACGTATTCGCGGAGCAATTTAAGCGTCGCGGCCCGCTCCGTCTCGGGCAGCAGACGCGCCCGTAGCGCCGTTGTGCTTATCGCATTGGCTTCGCGCAGCAACCCCTCCCGCCGTGCCTCAAAGCGAGACAGCGCCATCGCGAAAGTAAAACCGATCATCAGCGCGAGCAGCGTCAATACAGCGCTCTCAAGGGGTGCGACGTTGTCACCACCGCGGTGGCTGACGGAGGTACCAAACCAGCGTCCGAGCTCGCTGGCGCCGATAATGGTGGCGGCGCCCAGCACAAAAATCACGCTTAGCGGTATGTCGAATGACCCCCCCATGACTTAAATGCCGGCCCCCGATGGCCCCCACGACGCGCGGATAACGACTTGCGCCAGCGTAATACTCGCAGATCGTCAACACAAGCATACTATCCCAGTCGGGACAGCTCACAGCTCAAAGACGGGATAATCGGTCGCCGCTTTTGTGCATAGCTGAAATTTTGAATGCTGCGCTTCGGGCTGATGGTGAAACGAGGTTCCGGCTTCGACGCTCCTACAACCCTGTCCGATTCCCGTTGTGGTCGCCTGTGCGACCGTTGAGGTCGCTACCCTCGCCACCAGCCCCCATCGAACGGTGTCGTGCCCGGCGGCGACATGCCGCCGCTGCCGGCGCTCGTATCGGAGCGCCCGCGTGGGCCGTTCTGCATTCCGTTTAGAACATCGAGCAGTCCCATATATGGCTCCTGTTATGCTTGGCCTGTCGTGCCATGCTGCTATTTCGCGTCTGCCGTGTTGTCTGTCTTGAGCTGCACACACATCGTCTAACCGCGCCAAGTTTGTAATCGACAATTTCACGACCCACGATAATTTCACGACCCACGATGTTGCGATGTAGGTCGGCAACAGTGATTAATTCAAATGCGGCACTGAACATTGATCCACGTCAATCGCGCGCCCCTCGGATGTTTTGTTTGTGTCAATTTCGCCTTTGGCGCCAAGCACGCTCGCAGTATGTCCAAGGAATTTTCGAAATGCCGCCTGTTCTTCGGCTAGCGAAGTTCAAAGAACGCGCGTTCTTGCGCGGTGAGATCCGTTTGCAGAATTTCAGAGGATCGCTCGATGTTGGCCTGATAAGCGACTTGAAATGCAGTCATATTCTTTGACATGGTTGATCACCCTCATAACACAAATAATGCCGTGCAAAGCCGCACGCGCCGTGCTCACCACTTCTGTAGAGGCGAAGTGGCGCCGCGCGGTAAGCACGATCACCGTATCTTCTGGGACCAGGATGCACCTGAACGGCAGCAGACGGCGAACCGCTTCCCGAGGCCATCCATTAGGGCCGGATGGGCGGGCGATGCAAAGGAGTCACCGTGAAATTGCCGTGAGTCACGGTGAAATCGCCTCTGCCTATGGTTCGTTTACAGTTATCGAGCGTCTGCTTAAAGTTACCAACTCGCGCCCGGAGCACTGAGCTCGACTGCGACAAGCCGATCCTTGCGCACCTTGTTAACGGGAAACCCTTCATCAACGACGGCATCGTGCCGCCGGGTTCGCCATCGCGCATTAGTTCAACGCGCATGGCGCTTTGTCGTCCTGAGCAAGACTCACCTGCGCCGAATCTTGCGAATTTACGGGCATGGTCTGTAATTAGAATTTCGTCTTAAATCCGAGTGAGGCGCCCGTACTGCTCGGTTCGCCCTCCCCCCAGTTGTGCATAATTTTAACCGAAACCGAGCTTTGCGCATCGAGTGTGAAGGTGAGACCAGTCGCGAGCTGCGGCGTGTGGTAATTATTGCTGCTGTCAAAGGCGTCTCGATATCGAAAGGATATAAGGTCCCAAGTTATGTCTTGATTGATCGCGAAATCGACTGAAACTCGAAAAACATAATACGGAAAGGAGGTGCTGGGATTCTGCTCCCAACGCCCCCCGATTCCCGCGCTTCCATTCAGTGAAAAGGCAACATTAAGCGGCACGCTGTAGCCAATGGTACCTTCGAGATTTTGATCATTAGATTTACTGGAGGCCGGATCGGTATATTGGAATGAACCTCCTAAAATGAGACCATTATTGAATTCATGCTCTCCACTGAGTTTATATTTCATGCTCTTTGGAATGGCAAAATTGTCTGGGTTGCGATCGGAAGTCATCGTCAAGCCGATCGAGCTACTGTCGGCGATGGCCACGCAGCTTGTGGCCAGAGATGTTGAAACAAAGAGCAATACCGCAATTAGGAGCTTCACGATGCCTCTTCAAAAACAAGCGCTAATTCCGACGCTCACAATCATTGCAGCCATATCGGCACACTCTCTGGCGGAAGCCAGTCCGAGTTCGGCACTTTCTTGACTAGCTCTTGATCAACACGCGGTCGAATAAGGCGCTTGAAGGCATAGGCGAGCTCCCGATATTCAAATTAGCAATTTTCTGACCGCTGTTGCGGAAGGAATTCCCACTTGACCACGTCAGCAAACACCCGGGGATTAGCTAGCTGTGTGTCCCAGACTCGGTTTAGGGGGGGCCGGATGGCCAAGCCACGCAAAGGAGTCACGGTGAAATCGCCTTTGCCTTCCGCTTGAAAGCGAAGACGGCCGTGCGAGGCGGCCATCTATTTTGGCAACTCCCGCGGCCGTTTGGAAGTATTGTCGCAACACCATTGACCTAAATTGTCCAGCATCAGCACCTGTGAGACAGATTTAACGGCTTGAGGATTGGAGGATTTCTGGCTCATCGTAACCATCAAGGAGTGGAGATGACAGAAATCCGGGTACGCCGATTCTTCGTC
>JARRNI010000456.1:0-4302 GCA_037385125.1 Pseudolabrys sp. | reverse complement strand
CGGCTCGAGGGAGAACCGGACGGGATTGGCGAGCCAGTCCTTGTCGTATTCAAAGGTGGCGCTGTCCCGCCCCTTGCGCATGCGCGCCCACAGGCGGCCGGCGAGATGCGGCGCCCCGTCAAGGTCGACATAGACAAAGACCTCGGTATCCATCTAGCGGCCGCCTTCCTGTGCCGAGGGTGCGGCCTGTGCTTTCCGCGGACGGCGGATGCGCTGCGGCAGATGCTCCTCTTCGAGCTCGAGCCCGACCACGTCGGTGCTGGCGTCGGCGAGGCCGGCAAGCCGGTCCGCAAGCCCAAGCGCAAAGAGCACGGTCGCGAAAGTGCCGATCGAGACGCCGGGCTCGCCCTTCTCGACCTTGTTCAGGGTCGTGCGGCTGATCGAGGCCCGCTCGGCCATGATGGCGACCGGGATCCGCCGCCGGCGCCTTGCATCACGGATGTCCTCGCCCAGCTTGCGCAGGGCGCGCCGCACCGGGATAGGCAGGGTCGGAGCTGTTCGGGACTTTGCCATCTATAACGTCCACATTTGCATGCTTTACATCTATTAAAGTCCACAATATTGGACGCAATGTCAAGAGTGCGTTGATGGCGGCCACAGAAGCGCCGGTCACGTAACGTTCATTTTGGCGAACCATAGGCGCTTTTGCGTTCAGAACTATGAACCTAATTCTCGTGAGACATGCAGCACGATGTGCCGCTGATTCGGAGTCGGCGGTTTGCCAAGTGGAGCTCCTCGGGCCGCCAAGTGGAGACCGGGAGGGGAAAGCCTTCCCCTGCGGCCGAGCCAGGATCTCGGCCGACCCCTTCCAGCGGGGGGATTCCCCCAGGCTGTGCAAGAACGCGGTCGGGCGGCCACCGGCCCCAGCCGGCGCAACGCGAAGTCCCGCTCAGCTCGGCGTGATCGCCGGAACACCGAAGGCATTCACTGCGTGGAGAATGTTGAAGGCGAGGATCGATAGCGCTGCTTCGGCCTTCACTGCCCTAAGCCCCCTGGTTAGGAACCTCCCGCCGCCCGACATCCGCTTGATAGTTCCGAAGGGGTGCTCGACGGTGCATCGCCGGATCGTCATTAGGCTGAGCTTCGCGACCAATGACGAGCGCACCGCCAAGCGCGTCTCCGATGCTCTAGGGACCGCGACTGAGATGCGCGCGATGAAGAACTATGCCGGTCATCGGCTCTCGCCCTGGCTGGGCCATCTCATGGTCTCACGTCAGGAGACAGCACGGCCGCTTCTCACCCCGGGCGAAGTGATGCAACTCCCGCCAAGCGACGAAATCGTCATGGTCGCCGGCACGCCGCCCATCCGGGCAAAGAAAGCGCGCTATTTCGAGGACCCGCGCTTTGCCGAACGCCTTCTTTCCGCGCCCGATCCCCGCAAGACAGCGCCCCGAACGCGGGATGATCCATGGGCGGGGCGTGTGGTCCGACCCGCGCCGGCACCCGCTGATCCCCGTGGCGTCGATGAGGACAAAGCCGATGGCGGCATTCGCCGGCAGCCCGAACTGCCGGAGCACGAGGATATTGTGCCGCGCAAAGAGGAGTTGGCGCCGACACAGGAATTCGAACTGATGGACGATGATGCCGATGAGCCGGCACGCCAGTCACGCATGTTCCGCCAGCAAGGCCGCCAGCTCGCGCGCCAGGCTTCGCTCGATCGCGATGACGGCATTGAACTGTGAGCGACGGCCATGCGCACCCGGATGAATGTCTATTTGCCACCAGAGCTGATGAAGAAGGTCGCCAATCTGGCGGACCGGAAAGGCCTGTCGCGCTCGGCGATCATTGAGGCCGCGGTCGCGTCTTTCCTGTCGCCAGATGGTTCCGACCGTATGGAGGCCGCGGTTACGCGTCGCCTCGACCGGTTGACGCGCCAGGTCCAGCGTCTCGAACGCGATGTCGGCGTGAGTGCCGAAACACTGGCGATGTTTATCCGCTTCTGGTTGACCGTGACCCCGCCCTTGCCCGACGACGCGCAATCGGCTGCGCAGATCAAGGGCCGAGAGCGCTTCGAGGGGTTCATCGAAACGCTTGGCCGGCGATTGCAGAGAGGCAAGAGCTTCATCCGGGAGATTCCGACCGATGTGAGTCCTGTAGACGAGGATGGAGCCGAAGGCGACGAAAGTTAATCTATGAATCCAAATCTCGAATATCCGACACAGGAATGAGCTACTTCAACACCACCGCGCGGAACGGCCGTTTGTGGGGGGCGATCCGGAACGGTAGGTTGCGGGAAAAGCATTCTCGGCAAGCTGCCGTTCCAGGCGAGGCAGTGGCGCGACTGTTTTGCGCCCTCATGTCTGCCGTACACGATCTTGGACCCAATTCCTGGAAGCAGCCATTTGCGGCACTCCGCACCACGGTCTTTAATGGGCGGAGATGAGGCATTCTTTGCACGTTGAACCAAAGGCGGCAATGCGGACAAAGGGTGAATTCGCCGCGACCGATGCGAAGGCCTGTTTCTTTCGGAGGTAGGTCTGATACCAGCAGCGGTTCGCATACCAAGGCCGCATCTGCTGACACCGTCCTCTTGGCCGATATCCAGCTACCTCAAAGAGGAACGGACCGTGCAACAAGGTAAGCTCGGCACAGCACGGGCAATTCCTGGCGTAGGGCGGTCAGGTCTCCACGCGTGACGTCACGCTCCAACACGGCGCGCGTCGCCCCGGCGAGTGTCGCGCGAAGGGTGAAGGCAACCGCGTCAGGTCTGTCGAATGTAACACCCTTGACGCTCGACAGGAGATCGCGGATCGCAGAATGATTGCGCCGGGCGATGGTGCCGAGAAGCTCGTCCGTGTCGAGTTCCGCCGCAACCATATAGAGTGCCCGTGTGACGGCAATATCCTGCGCCTTCGCGTCGAGAAAGCCCTTGACCAGCGTGTCGGACATTTCGTCGAGGGACATGCCGAGGCAACACGTGCATGTTGCAGACACCGCATCGGAGACGCTTTCGAGATGGCGTTGAAGCAAGGCAAACAGGAGAGCCTGCTTCTGCGGAAAATACTGGTACAAGGTTCCAACCGATACGCCAGCCCTTTCTGCGACCCGAGTGGTCGTCAAAGCCGACAGACCTTCCGACAGCAATACCTGAATGGTTGCCTCGAAAATGGCATCGACGGTGGCGCGCGCGCGCGCCTGACGGGGCTGTTTACGGGCGATTAGCGCGTCACCAGAGCATCTTTTCATATGCGAATTCCAAAACTGAAGGATGATTCATATCATGCCACCATACGCCTGCACTTCAACAACGTTTCCAAGAGAACCGACATGGGATCATCCGCCGGAATGGCAGCCCTCATTACGGGAGCCAACAAGGGTATTGGACTGGAGATCGCCCGCCAGCTCGGACAGGCGGGACTGCGGATTCTCATAGGCGCACGCGATCCAGAGCGTGGAGCAAGGGCCGCTCGGAAACTTGAGAATGAGGGTATTGCCGCGCGGTACGTGTACATCGACCTGACCGACCCGGCCTCGGCGCATCGGGCCGCAGACGATATCGGTGGCCGCGAAGGGGCACTGAAAATTCTCGTCAACAACGCGGGTATCAGCGATCCGCGGGATAGCAGCCCGGCGCTTGCCGAACTCGACGCCGTCAGACGCATCGTCGAGACGAATTTCCTGGGGACGCTGTCCGTCGCCCAGGCCATGCTGCCACTCTTGAGGAAAGGTCGTCCGGCGCGGATCATCAATCTCTCCAGTGGCCTTGGTTCCCTGACGCTCAATGGCGATCCAGACTGGGAACACGCGGACTACAAGCTCATCGGGTACAGTGCCTCAAAGGCGGCCGTGAACATGCTCACCGTGCAGCTTGCCGCCGAGCTCAAAGATGCCGGGATCCTGGTTAACGCAGCCGACCCTGGCTTCACCGCGACCGACCTCAACGGTTACCAGGGACGGCAGACCATCCCGCAAGGCGCTGTTGAAGCCGTCCGGCTGGCCCTGTCGGAGGATGATGGCGAGACCGGCGGATATTTCGCCGCCGACGGGCGCCTACCCTGGTAAGTGGTCAGGATTGGCCAGTGCGCCACTTGCCCCTTCAAATCCTATCGTCGGGGCGGAACCCAGCGCGGTTCAGTGCTGGGTGTCCGCAAAACAACCGAACGCGACGCCAGACTTTCAATGAGACTCCGTCGACTAGAAGGGCCTCGGTGCGTCCGGGGCGTTCGGAGGGCTCTGTCGAGCGCTATAAAAACCAAGCTTAGATCAACCGCGATTGCGGCGCGATCCGCCAATTCTGCCGTTTGTGCGCGGCGCATCATTCTGTGGAACGGGATCGGAGGAGACGTTAGCTGCGGATGACAC
>JARRNI010000455.1:0-6748 GCA_037385125.1 Pseudolabrys sp. | reverse complement strand
CCCGCCGGAACGAGATCGGCCGGCACGCCGGGATCGAGCGCCTTCCAGTCGGTCGCCACCATGCAGGCGGTAAGATGGCCGCCGGCGGAATGGCCGGATACCATGATGCGCTGCTTGCGCTTGCGCCAGAGATAGAGACAGGCCGCGCGCATCTGCTCGACGATCTGCGCGATGCTCACCTGCGGGCACAGATCGTAGCCGGCCACCGCCACGGTGACACCCTGCGCATTGGACCCGGCCGCCATGTGGCTGAACGAGGCCGGCTCGAGCGAGCGCCACCAGCCGCCGTGAATGAACAGCATGAGCGGCGTGGAAGGGCCGTCATTCGCGGCCGGAAACAGGTCGATGGTCTGGCGCGGCGAGGGGCCGTAGGACAGGCCGAGCTCGGCGCCGCGCGCCGCCGCCCGATAGGCCGCGGCGTCGCGCGCCCAGCGGGCGAAGATCTCCGGATGCTCGGGCACCCGGCCGCGGTTGTCGTATTCCTTTTCGTAGTCGATGGTCATGCAAGTCTCCGCAATTTGGCCGGCAGAGTGCGGCAAGGCGGCGCGACAAGCAAGGCGACAGTGACGGAAAAAAACGCTATCTCTGCCTCATGAAAATCGACGGCAAACCGACACGCACGATCTGGCTGGAAACTGACGGCGAAAGCGTCGGCATCATCGACCAGACGCTGCTGCCTCACCGCTTCGTCATCGCCCGCCTCAGGACGCTGGAAGACGCCGCTCGCGCGATCAAAACCATGCAGGTGCGCGGGGCGCCGCTAATCGGCGCCACCGCCGCCTATGGCGTCTGGCTCGCCCTGCGCCAGGACACCTCCGACGACGCCCTCGAACGCGCCTATGCGACGCTCAAAGCCACGCGGCCCACCGCCATCAACCTGAAATGGGCGCTTGACGAGATGATCGCTGCCGTACGCAACCGGCCGCGCGGCGAGCGCCTGGCCGCCACCCTCGCCCGCGCCGGTGAGATCGCCGAGGAGGACGTGGCGATCAACCAGGCGATCGGCCGCCACGGGCTCAAGCTGATCGAGGACATCGCGGCCAAGAAGAAGGGCGAGCGCGTCAATGTCCTCACCCATTGCAATGCCGGCTGGCTCGCGACCGTCGACTGGGGCACCGCCACTGCCCCCATCTACATGGCGCATGGCAAGGGGCTGCCGGTGCATGTGTTCGCCGACGAGACCCGCCCGCGCAACCAGGGCGCCTCGCTGACCGCCTGGGAGCTTGGCAAGCACGGTGTGCCCCACACGGTCATCCCCGACAATACCGGCGGCCATCTCATGCAGCACGGCCTGGTGGACATCGTCATCGTCGGCACCGACCGCACCACGGCGCAGGGCGACGTCTGCAACAAGATCGGCACCTACTTGAAAGCGCTCGCCGCCGTCGACAACAACGTGCCGTTCTACGTGGCGCTGCCGTCGCCCACCATCGACTTCACGGTGAGCGATGGGATTGAGGAAATCCCGATCGAGCAGCGCAGCGGCGAAGAAGTAGCGACGATTAGCGGCAAGACCGCCGACGGCCGCATCGAGACCGTGCAGATCGTGCCGGACGGCTCGGCCGTCGCCAATTACGCCTTCGACGTGACGCCGGCGCGGCTCGTCACCGGACTGATCACCGAGCGCGGAATTTTGCAGGCGGACCGCGAAGCGCTGGCGCAAGCCTTTCCCGAACGAGCCGGAAATAAGCTACAGTCGGCCGCCAAATAATTCCCGGTCACTCCGGGGCGCGAGCACAAGCGAGCGAACCCGGAATCCACGACGACACAAAAGTAAATTGATGTGAACTCATGAGTCTCCCTTCGCCAACGCCGCTGCAGATGCCGGTCGACGGCCGCCAGTCGGAGACGGCGCTGGCGGTCGCGCGCGGCGCCGCGCGGCTGTTGCATGCGCACGGCTTCTGCGTGGTGAGCGAACTGCCGCTGCCGTCGGGCCGCCGCGCCGACCTGGTGGCGCTCGATGCCGGCGGGCGCATCTGGATCGTCGAGATCAAATCCTCGATCGCCGACTTGCGCGCCGACCAGAAATGGCCGGACTACCGCGCCAATTGCGACCGGCTGTTCTTCGCCACCGCCGCCGACGTGCCGGCCGAGATTTTCCCGCCCGACGCCGGCCTCATCGTGGCCGACGCCTTCGGCGCCGAATTCTATTGCGAGGCGCCCGAACACAAGCTGCCCGGCGCCACCCGCAAGGCGATGATGCTGCTGTTCGCTCGCGCCGCCGCCCTGCGCCTGCAGTCGCTCGCCGATCCGGCCGGGCCTTATGGGGATGTCACGTAATGTTTTGCTCCATCACCCTGAGGTGCGAGCGGCCGAAGGCCGCGAGCTTTGAAGGGTGGCGGCCGTCATCCTTCGAGGCACGCCTTTGGCGCGCACCTCAGGATGACGGTGAAAGATGGATTACCGCGGAGCCCTTTTGGCCAGAATCCGCTGCAGCGTCCGCCGCCGCACAATTCGTAGATGCGCTGGATGTGCTCCCAGCGCACGCGGTCGGCCGACATGGGATTTTCCGGTGGCTCGATCTTCTTGTTGTCGAGCGCGAGCAGCGCGGCGACCACGTCGTCGGCGTCCACCGGCTTGGCGAGATAATCGACCGCGCCCATTTTCACCGCGTTCACCGCAGTGGCGATGTTGCCGTAGCCGGTGAGGATGATGCCGCGCGCGTCCGGGCGCCGGCGCTTGAGCGCCGAGATCACGTCGAGGCCGTTGCCGTCGCCGAGGCGCATGTCGACCACGGCGAAGGCCGGCATCGATTTCTCCACCCGCAGCAGGCCGTCGGCGACCGATTCCGCCGTCGCGACCGTGAAGCCGCGGCTTTCCAGCGCCTTGGCCAGCCGTTGCAGGAAAGAACGGTCGTCCTCCACGATCAGGAGGCTGCGCTCGCTGGGAACCTTGTCTTTGACCGCCGGCGTCGCGACGTCTTCCATCACCATATCCACGCTGTCACCCCGTCTGCGTTTGCCTCGTTGTGCGCCTTTTTGTCTTTGCGCGCTTGTGTCACACCCGGGAAGATAATGACGGGGGCGGCCAATCTCAAGCTGCCGCTAGGGTTAAGGGCCGCTCGAAGTCCTCGTGCCGCCAGCGCAGGCGAACCAGCGCGCCGCGCTCGGGAAGCGCGCGGTTTTGGAAAGTCAAGGTGGCGCCGGAGCGCTCCAGCAGCGTTTTGGCGATGAAAAAGCCCAAACCCAGCCCGGCCTGTTCCTCGTCGCCCTGGGCGGTATCGTGCCGGCGGCTGGTCACGTAGGGCTCGCCGATGCGCGCCATGATCTCCGGCGCGAAGCCCGGCCCGTCGTCGGTAATGGACACCTCGACCGCGTCCTCGCTCCACTCGGCGCCCACCACCACGCGCTCGCGGGCGAAATCGACGGCGTTTTCCAGCAGATTGCCGAGCCCGTAGAGGATCGCCGGATTGCGCGCGGCCACCGGCTCGTCGCGCCGCTCCGCCGGCAGTGCCACGTCGATGGCGACGCCGAAATTACGGTGGGGCGCGACCACCTCCTCGATCAGCGCGGTGAGCGGCATGCGGTCGAACGGCTCGCCGCCGGACGACAATTCGGTGAGCTTGGCGAGGATGTCGCGGCAGCGCGTCGCCTGCTCGCGCAACAGCCGCACGTCGTCGCCGTGCGGAGCATCGGCGCGGATCGCGTTCTCCAGCTCCTTGGCGATCACCGAGATGGTCGACAGCGGCGTGCCGAGTTCGTGCGCGGCGGCGGCCGCCAGGCCGTCGAGCTGTGAGAGATGCTGCTCGCGCGCCAGCACCAGCTCGGTGGCGGCGAGCGCGTCGGCGAGCTGGCGCGACTCCTCGGTGATCTGCCAAGCGTAGACGCCGATGAAGCCGATGGCGAGCAGGATCGAAAGCCAGACGCCCATCATGTAGATCGGCGGCAGCCTGAGCGGATCTTCGGTGTCCCACGGCAGCGGGTAATGCACGAACACCAGCACGGTAGCGCAGGCGATGGCGAAGCCGCCCAGCATCAGCGTGAAGCGCGGCGGCAGCGCGGTCGCAGACAACAGCACCGGCCCGAGGAACAGGAAGGCGAATGGGTTCTGCAAGCCGCCGGTCAGGAACAGGAGCACCGCCAGCTCCGCGATATCGAAGGCCAGGAGCCAAGCGGCACGGTCGGGGTCGAGCCGCTGGGTCATGCGGAAGCGCAGCCGCAGCGCCACGTTGAGCCAGGCTGACAGCACGATCACCGCCAGGCAGGCATAGAGCGGCAGCTGGAATTCGAGCCCGAAATAGACCCCGAGCACGGCAATGGTCTGGCCGACGATGGCGAGCCAGCGCAGGCGCACGAGCGTGTCGAGCCGCACATTGCGGCGCGGATGGTGCTGGGCGAAGGCGAGGGCCGGCATGGGCATAATGTAGTGCGTCGGCGCGGACGATACCATTGAAGCCGCAAGGCCCGCCGCCGCCCTTGCGCTTTGTGCCGGGCCGCGTCACATCTGCCCGAGCATGGACGCCCAGAACGCCTCAGCCGTCGCCGTTGACCGCCTGGTCAAGCTCTATAAGGACGTGGCGGCGGTCGACGGCATTTCCTTCCGCCTGGCCCCGGGCTCGATCACCGGCCTGCTCGGCGGCAACGGCGCCGGCAAGACCACCACCATCGCCATGATCATGGGCCTGGTCATGCCCACCGCCGGCAGCGTCAGCGTGCTGGGCGCAGCGATGCCGCAGGAACGCTACCGCGTGCTGCACCGGATGAATTTCGAAAGCCCCTACGTCGACATGCCGACCCGGCTCACCGTGCGGCAGAACCTGTCGGTGTTCGCCCAGCTCTACGGCGTCGCCGACATCGCGGCCCGCATCGGCGAGCTCGCCGCCGATCTCGACCTTTCCGAATTCCTCGACCGGCCCAACGGCAAGCTGTCGGCCGGACAGAAGACGCGCGTGTCGCTCGCCAAAGCGCTGTTGAACAATCCGGAAGTGCTGCTGCTCGACGAGCCCACCGCCTCGCTCGACCCCGACACCGCCGATTGGGTGCGCTCGCGGCTGGAGGACTACCGGCGTCACCATCGCGCCACCATCCTGCTCGCCTCCCACAACATGAACGAGGTCGAGCGCCTGTGCGAGCGCGTCATCATCATGAAGCGCGGCCGCATCCAGGACGACGACACCCCGGCGCGGCTGCTGTCGCGCTACGGCCGCGACACGCTGGAGGACGTGTTCCTCGACGTCGCCCGCGGCCGCGGCGTGCACGCGGAGGCGGCGCAATGAGTGCGTGTTCGTGCAAGCCGGTGGCGCCAAACTCCGTTCATTCCCGCGGAAGCGGGAATCCAGTCTTTGCAACGGTTTCATTGCGCGCGGCTCTGGGTCCCCGCTTTCGCGGGAACGAACGGAGAAGAGACGCGTGTGCATTCGGGGGCACGGCGCCATGACCGCTTTCAACGGCGCGCTCGAGTTCTCGCCGTCGCGCGTGGGCGCGATGGTGCGGCGCTACTGGTATCTGCTGTCGGCGTCATGGCCGCGCATCCTCGACCTCGTCTACTGGCCGACGGTACAAATGCTGATGTGGGGCTTCCTACAGATGTACGTGGCGCAGAACGCCGGCTTCTTCGCGCGCGCCGGCGGCGTGTTCATCGGCTCGGTGCTGTTGTGGGACATCCTGTTCCGCGGCCAGCTCGGCTTTTCCATCTCGTTTCTGGAAGAGATGTACGCCAAGAACCTCGCCAACCTCATGATGTCGCCGCTGCGGCCGGTGGAGTTCATCGCCTCGTTGATGATCATGAGCGTGGTGCGGCTGGCGATCGGCATGGTCCCGGTGTCGCTCTTGGCCATCGCTTTCTTCGGGTTCAATCTGTGGGGCTTAGGGTTGGCGCTCGCGGCGTTCTTCGCCAACCTGATTTTGACGAGCTGGTCGATCGGCATCTTCGTGGCCGGCCTGTTGCTGCGTAACGGGCTGGGTGCGGAGAGCCTGGCCTGGACCATCATGTTTTTGTTCTTGCCGCTGACCTGCGTCTATTACCCGGTCGCCGTGCTGCCGGTCTGGCTGCAACACGTCGCCTGGGCGTTGCCGCCGACTTACGTGTTCGAGGGTATGCGGACGCTACTCATCCATCACGTCTTCCGCGCCGACCTGATGCTGCAGGCGCTCGGCTTCAACGTGATTCTGTTCACGGCGGCGTCGGGCGCATTCCTGATGCTTCTACACAGCGCGCGCGAGAACGGCTCGCTGCTTCAAGTGGGCGAATAAGTCGACGAGTGGCCCACGGGGCAGGCGAAAAAGCCTCGTAAATTGAACTATTTGCGTGCGCCGACGGGCCTGTAAACCCAACGTACAATGTTTATATGGAATATATGTGTGTTGACCCCATGACAGAAAAGCGACAGGCTGCCGCAGTGCAATACGGGCCGGGGCAGGAATCGATGACGATCGGCGAACTCGACGGAGGGGCCACCCTCTCCGGCGAAAGCGCGATGTTGCTGACGTCGCCGATGTACTGGTTCTACGAGATGGGTCACGCCGCGCTCAATCCGTCGCGCGCGTTCGCCGATGCCACCCGGCTGTTCTTCAAGAATCCCGCCAATCCGTTGTCGCACACGCCCTACGGCAAGTCGGTGGCGGCGGCGATGGAATTGTTCGAGCGCTCGACCCGCCGCTACGACAAGCCGGAATGGAATATCGACCATACGACGGTGGGCGGCGAGCGCGTGCCGGTGCATCCGACCGTGGTGTGGGAACGTCCGTTCTGCAGGCTGCTGCATTTCGAGCGTTCGTTCCGCCACATGCCGCGCCGGCCGCAGCCGAAG